>NZ_JBWKZE010000004.1:0-274499 GCF_059424205.1 Pseudomonas sp. GW456-12-1-14-TSB6 | reverse complement strand
TGCAGCCCGTGACGCTCCGCGTCACTGGACGCGGAGCGTCCCTTGAGGCATTCCCACGCAGAGCGTGGGAACGATCAGTAGTGGTTAAAGGCTAGGCAGCAGTTTCGCCGGAACCAGCTCCGTCAGCACCCGCGAAGCCAGCAGTTCGGTCGCTGCATTGATATCCGGCGCGAAGAAGCGGTCCTTCTCGTAGAACGGCACTTCGCGACGCAGAATCCCTCGGGCCTGTTCCAGTTTGGTCGAAGTCTTCAGGCCGTTGCGCAGGTCCAGGCCCTGCACCGCCGCCAGCCATTCCACCGCGAGAATCCCTCGGGTGTTCTCGGCCATTTCCCACAGGCGCTTGCCAGCGGCCGGGGCCATCGAAACGTGGTCTTCCTGGTTGGCGGAAGTCGGCAGGCTGTCCACCGAATGCGGATGGGACAGCGCCTTGTTTTCGCTGGCCAGGGCCGCAGCGGTCACCTGGGCGATCATGAAGCCGGAGTTCACGCCTCCGTTGGCGACGAGGAACGGCGGCAGCTGCGACATGTGCTTGTCCATCATCAGCGAGATACGGCGCTCGCTCAGGGAACCGATTTCGGCAATGGCCAGCGCCATGTTGTCAGCGGCCATGGCCACTGGTTCGGCGTGGAAGTTGCCGCCGGAAATCACGTCGCCTTCGGCCGCGAACACCAGCGGGTTGTCGGATACGGCGTTGGCTTCGATGGCCAGCACTTCGGCGGCCTGACGGAACTGGGTCAGGCACGCGCCCATGACTTGCGGCTGGCAACGCAGCGAGTACGGGTCCTGCACCTTTTCGCAGTTCTGGTGCGAGTCGGAGACTTCGCTGCGCTCGCCCAGCAGATCGCGGTAAGCGGCAGCGGCGTCGATCTGGCCTTTCTGGCCACGGGCGGCGTGGATGCGCGCATCGAACGGCGAACGCGAGCCCAGCACCGCTTCCACCGTCAGACCGCCCAGCGCCAGCGCGCCGGCGAACAGGTCTTCACCTTCGAACAGACCACGCAGCGCGAATGCGGTGGAAACCTGAGTACCGTTGAGCAGCGCCAGACCTTCTTTGGCCGCCAGGGTCAGCGGGGTCAGACCGGCGACTTTCAGCGCTTCGGTCGCTTCCATCCACTCGCCCTTGTAGCGCGCCTTGCCCTCACCCAGCAGCACCAGCGACATGTGCGCCAGCGGCGCGAGGTCACCGGATGCACCGACCGAGCCTTTCAACGGAATGTGCGGATAGACCTCGGCGTTGATCAACGCGATCAGCGCATCGATCACTACGCGACGAATCCCGGAGAAACCACGGCTGAGGCTGTTGACCTTGAGCACCATGATCAGGCGCACCAGCTCATCGCTGATCGGCTGGCCGACGCCGGCGGCGTGGGACAGCACCAGCGAGCGCTGTAGGTTTTCCAGGTCTTCGCTGGCGATGCGAGTCGAGGCCAGCAGGCCGAAACCGGTGTTGATGCCGTAGGCGGTGCGGTTTTCCGCGAGGATCTGCTCGACGCAGGCCACGCTGGCTTCGATCTGCGCGCTGGCGCTGTTGTCGAGGGTCAGCTTGACCGGGTTCTGATAAACGTCACGCAGTTGGGCCAGGCTCAGTTGGCCGGGGATCAGGTTCAGCGCAGTCATCTTGTGCTCCTTTTGAGAGTTTATTGTTAACTCGCCAGACGCTCCGGAGATGTCCGTTGTCCGTCGCGTCTGCCCTTTTGGGGAGCCGCGCCTTGGCACGCTGGCGTGGGTAGTTTTTCAGTGCAAATTCGGTAATGCGTTGTGCAGCAGATCCGTGTCTTTCAGAACGCTTGCGGCAGCGGCGATGTCCGGCGCCAGCCAGCGATCCTGATCATAGGCCGGGACTTTTTCACGCAGCAGTCGCCAGGCGATATCGGTGCCCGCGCCGAAGCGCTGCTCCTTGAGAAATTCAAACGCCTGTGCCGCCAGCAGGTACTCGATGGCGAGGATCTGCGTGCAGTTTTCCAGCGCGCGATGCAGCTTCAGCGCGGCGTTGGTGCCCATGCTCAGATGGTCTTCCTGCAGGCCCGAGGTGACGTAGTTGTCGAGCACCGCCGGCTGCGCCAACTGGCGGTTTTCCGCGCACAGCGACGCGGCGACGTATTGCACGATCATCATCCCGGAGTTCACCCCCGGATTGGCCACCAGAAACGCCGGCAGACCGCTGACGTGCGGGTTGATCAGGCGATCCAGACGCCGCTCGGCAATCGAGCCGATTTCAGCCATCGCAATCGCCAGCAGATCCGCCGCCAGCGCCACCGATTGCCCGTGCGGGTTGGCCTGGGACATGACACGGAAGTCATCCGGCGTGCCCAGCAGCAACGGGTTGTCGGTGCAGCCGTTGAGCTCGGTTTCGATCTGTTTGATCGCGTGTTCCAGTTGATCGCGGGCGGCGCCGTGCACCTGCGGGATCGAGCGGATGCTCAAGGCATCCTGAGTGCGAATGCCTTTGCTCGCGGCGATCACTTCGCTGCCATCGAGCAAGGCGCGCAGATTGACGCCGACCTGCTGCATGCCCGGATGCGGTTTGAGCGCAATGATCTCGGCATCGAACGCGGCGATCTGACCGCGCTGGGCTTCGAAACTCATGGCGCCAATCACATCGGCCCATTGCAGCAGACGTGTGGCGTCGGCAATCGCCAGGCAACCGAGGCCGGTCATGCACGGCGTACCGTTGACCAGGCACAGACCGTCCTTCGCCCCGAGCTGCACCGGTTGCAGGCCCTCTTCGGCCAGCGCCTGCTGTGCAGACACGATCTGCCCGCGATAGCTGACATTGCCCACGCCCAGCAGCGCGATGCCGATGTGGGCCATGTGGGTCAGGTAACCCACCGAACCCTGGGACGGCACTTGCGGGGTGATGCCGCGATTGAGCAGCGCCAGCAGCGCTTCGACCACCCGGCGATGAATGCCGGATTTGCCGTGGCTGTAGTTGCGGATCGCAGCGCACAGGATGGCGCGGGTCTGCTCGTCGGCCAGTACCGGACCGACGCCGCAGGCATGGCTGAGCAAGGTGTTGCGCGACAGCTGGCTGAGCTGTTCGTCTTTCAGCGAGACGTTGCACAGCGCACCGAGCCCGGTGTTCACGCCATAGGCGCGCTCGCCGCTGGCGACGATGCGCTGGACGATGCCCTGCGCGTTTTCAATGCGCGCCCAGGTCTGCGCCGACAGCTCGAGCTGCGCGCCGTGACGAGCGACTGCGACCACATCCTGCCAACGCATCGGGGCGTCGGCGATAACGATTTTTTCAGCCTGGGACATCTAAAACCTCATTAACCTGATCGTTCCCATGCTCTGCGTGGGAATGCCGCCTGGGACGCTCCGCGTCCCGCTCTCACCGCAAGACTCAAGTCCTGCGCAATGGTGACGCGGAGCGTCACGGTATGCATTCCTACGCAGACGGTTCGACGCCTCGACGTGGGAACGAGCCTGCCGTAAACCTTTAAACCACCGCCGCCCGCCGCTGCACGAAACGGTCGACATACTCGTCCGCCGGCGAATGCAGGATCTCTTTCGGCGTGCCGACCTGGATCAGGCGGCCGTCCTTGAGGATCGCGATGCGGTTGCCGATGCGCACGGCCTCGTCGAGGTCGTGGGTGATGAAGACGATGGTCTTGTGCAGGGTCTTTTGCAGCTCCAGCAACTGGTCCTGCATCTCGGCGCGGATCAGCGGATCCAGCGCACTGAACGCTTCGTCCATCAGGATGATGTCGGTGTCCGCCGCCAATGCCCGGGCCAGACCCACACGCTGGCGCATGCCGCCGGAGAGCTGGTGCGGGTATTTGTTTTCGTAGCCCTTGAGGCCCACGGTGTTGATCCAGTGCAACGCGCGTTCGGCGCACAGCTGCTTGGTCTCGCCGCGCACTTTCAGGCCGTAGGCGACGTTGTCGAGCACGGTCTTGTGCGGCAGCAGACCGAAGCTCTGGAACACCATGCTGATCTTGTGCCGGCGAAATTCGCGCAGGGCTTCCATGTCGTATTGCAGGATGTCCACGCCGTCCACCAGGATCGCGCCGCTGGTCGGGTCGATCAGGCGGTTGAAGTGGCGCACCAGGGTCGATTTGCCGGAGCCGGACAGGCCCATGATCACGAAAATCTCGCCGGTGCCGATGCTCAGGGACAAGTCGTTGACCCCGACCACGCAACCGGTTTCGTTCAGCACCTGATCCTTGGTCTTGCCCTGGCCGACCATCGTCAGTGCATCCTTGGCGCGGTTGCCGAAAATCTTGAAGACGTTTTTGACTTCGATCTTGCTCACGGTTGCGTTGCTCATTTGCTCACCTCATGCCGTGGCCGACCATACGCCTGGGTAATGCGGTCGATGACCACTGCGAGAATCACGATCGCCAGACCGGCTTCCAGGCCGCGTCCGACGTTGAGGGTCTGAATGCCCACCAGCACATCTTCACCCAGGCCACGGGCGCCGATCATCGAGGCGATTACCACCATCGACAGGGCCATCATGGTGGTCTGGTTGATCCCGGCCATGATGCTCGGCAGGGCCAGCGGCAGTTGCACGCCGAACAGTTGCTGCCAGCGGTTGGCACCGAAGGCGTTGATCGCTTCCATCACTTCGCCGTCGACCTGGCGGATGCCCAGATCGGTCAGGCGGATCAGCGGCGGCGCGGCGTAGATCACGGTGGCGAAAATCGCCGGCACCTTGCCCAGGCCGAACAGCATCAGCACCGGAATCAGGTACACGAAGCTCGGCATGGTCTGCATGATGTCGAGCAGCGGCATCAGCACCGAACGCAGGCGATTGCTGCGCGCCGAGAGAATCCCCAGCGGTACGCCGATCAGCACCGAAATGACCGTCGCCACCATCATCAGCGCGAGGGTCTGCATCAACTTGTCCCACAGGCCGACGGCGCCGACCAGGAACAACAGACCGACGATCACGGCGGTGGTCACGACTTTGCGCGTCGCATGCCAGGCCACGACGCCGACGATGGCCAGCATCAACCACCACGGCGCGGCGCGCAGCAGGCCTTCAAGATTGACGATGGCCCACAGCAGGGTGTCGGAGATATGGCGGAACACATCGCCGTAGTTGGTGACCAGCGCATCGACCCAACCGTTGACCCAGTCGGCGATGGAAAAGGTAAAGCTTTCGGGAAACATAAGCGGCTCTCAATCAGGAAACTCAATCAAGCGATTGCGGCGAACACCCCGGCCAGCCTCTCGGTTGGCCGGGAGGAATTCGACCTACAGCGCCGCGTCGATTTTCTTGGCAGCGTCTTCACTCACCCACGCATGCCAGACCTCAGGATGTTCCTTGAGGAAGATTTTCGCCAGTTTTGGCGACTCGATACGTTCCTTCGCCATGCGGCCCAGGTTCTGGTTCAGCAGGTCGATCGGCAGGTTGACCTTTTCCAGCACGGCCACCAGTTCCGGCGCTTGCTCATGGAAGGTCTTGGACAGACCGACCTTGATGGTCACGGTCTTGTCGACGCCCGGTTTTTCTTCCAGTTTCACTGCGTCGATCTGGCCCATCAGCGGGGTTGGCGACCAGTAGTAGAACAGGATCGGCTCGCCACGCTTGTAGCTCGACAGCACCGCCGCATCCAGCGCTGGACCTGTGCCCGGACGGAAGTTGGTGTAGCTGTTTTCCAGGCCGTAGCTTTTCAGCATTTCGCTGTTGTCCAGCTCGCAGGTCCAGCCGGCCGGGCAGTTGTAGAAGCGGCCCTTGGAAGGCTCTTCGGCGTCCTTGAAGATGGCGGCGTATTTGCCCAGGTCGGCGATGTTTTTCAGGTCCGGCGCCTTGGCTTCGATCTTGCGTTTGGCGTCGCCTTCGATCACGTAGCGCGGCACGTACCAGCCTTCGATCGCACCCACCACCGGGGCGCCGACACCGACGACCTTGCCGGCCTTCTCGGCCTTGTTCCAGACCTCGCTGCGGCCGACCCATTCTTCGGCGAAGATCTGGATGTCGTTGCTGCTCAGGGCGTTCTCCATGGTGATGGAGTTGCCCGGCAGGCTGTCGGTCTTGCAGTCGTAACCTTTTTCCAGCACCACTTGCAGAACGTCGGTCAGCAGCATGCCGCTTTCCCAGTTCAGGCCGGCGAATTTCACCGGTTTGCCGGACTCGCACCAGCCAGCGGCCTGGGTCGCGCCGGCGCTGGCCAGCAGGCCCATGGAAAGCAAGGTGGTCAGCAGGGTCTTGTTCGATTTCATTGTTGTGACGCTCCTAATCATGAATTGGCTTACGGCAGTCAAGAGGCATCCAGCCCTGTCCACGTCCAAATCAGGCCTGCGCCGCAGCGCGACCGGCCCCGCTTGTTTTAGGTTGTACAACGCTGTCCTGCTCGACGGGCAGAATCAGTCGATCGGGTACGGTGCCGTGCCATTTTTTCGCGCAGACGTAGTACAGCGCTGCGGGCAGCACGAGACCGATGATCCAGGAAATATCCACATCCCCCAGGGCCGCCACCAATGGACCGGTATAGAACTTGGTGGAAATGAACGGCAGTTGCACCAGCACCCCGAACACGTAAACGCTGATACCGAGGATGTTCCAGCGGCCGTAGCGACCGTTCGGATCCGCCAGTGCCGGCACGTCGTAGCGCTCGCGGGTGATGCAGTAGTAGTCCACCAGGTTGATCGCACTCCACGGCGTGAAGAACGCCAGCAGGAACAGGATGAAGGACTTGAACGCACCGAGGAACGAATGCTGGCCGAGCAGTGCGATCAGGGTCGCCGCGCCGACGATCACCAGCACGAACACCAGACGCTGCATGCGGGTGACCGTCAGGTGGCCACGGAAGCCGCTGATGATGGTCGCGATGCACATGAAGCTGCCGTAGGAGTTCAGGGTGGAGATGGTGACCTTGCCGAACGCGATGCTGAAATACAGCAGCGCGGCGGTGGCACCGGTCCCGCCCAGACCGACGATGTAGGCGACTTCATGACCGGCGAATTGCCCGTTGGCCGAAGCGGCCGCGAACACACCGAGGATCATCGCCACCTGCGCACCAATCACCGAACCGGCACCGGCGGCGAAGAAGGTTTTCACCGAAGACACCTTGCTCGGCAGGTAACGCGAGTAGTCCGCCACGTAAGGGCCGAAAGCGATCTGCCAGGAGGCCGCGAGCGACACCGCCAGCAGGAAACTGCTCCAGCTGAAGTGACGAATTTCCAGAAGTGCGCCGACGTCCACCTGACTCATCAGACGGCTGAACAGGTACACGAAAGCAATCACGCCGATGGCACTGGCGATGCGGCCGATCCAGTGAATCACCCGATAGCCAAGCACCGTGACCACGACGATGACGCTGGCGAAAAGCAGGATGCCAACGGTATCGCTGACCCCGAACAACTGGCCCAGCGCCTGACCGGACAACACGGTACCGGT
Organism: Pseudomonas sp. GW456-12-1-14-TSB6; assembly: GCF_059424205.1. Taxonomy (NCBI): domain Bacteria; kingdom Pseudomonadati; phylum Pseudomonadota; class Gammaproteobacteria; order Pseudomonadales; family Pseudomonadaceae; genus Pseudomonas; species Pseudomonas sp. GW456-12-1-14-TSB6. Next base: position 267,151 of record NZ_JBWKZE010000004.1, on the reverse strand, counting down.
GGCGGTGAAGCCGAGGTACATCAGGCACACCAGCACGATCGGAATCGCCGCGCCGTAGACGCCGAACTGCACCCGGCTGGAAATCATCTGCGGCAGGCCAAGCTTCGGCCCTTGCGCTGCGTGCAGCGCCATCACCCCGCCGCCCAGCAATTGACCGATCAGCAGACCGATCAACGACCAGAACACATCGCCGCCCAGCACCACGGCCAGGGCCCCGGTGACAATCGCGGTGATTTGCAGGTTGGCACCCATCCACAGGGTGAACTGACTGAACAGACGACCGTGTCTTTCCGCTTCCGGGATGTAGTCGATCGAACGCCTTTCGATCAACGGTTTACTGCCTGCACGATCGGTGTTGCCCGCCATGATTCAACCTCTGTGGATTGTTCTGGTTATTGTTGTTGTGGCCCTGTGGGAGCGAGGGTGCCCGCTCCCGCAGATGTTCACTTGCCGGTGATCATCGGCAGGTTCAGCCCTTGTTCCTTGGCGCAGTCGATGGCGATCTGGTAACCGGCATCGGCGTGACGCATGACGCCGGTGCCCGGGTCGTTGTGCAGCACGCGAGCGATACGCTCGGCCGCTTCGTCAGTACCGTCGCAGACAATCACCATGCCCGAGTGCTGGGAGAAGCCCATGCCGACGCCGCCGCCGTGGTGCAGGGACACCCAGGTCGCACCGCTCGCGGTGTTCAGCAGCGCGTTGAGCAGCGGCCAGTCGGAGACGGCATCGGAGCCATCCTGCATCGACTCGGTTTCACGGTTCGGACTGGAGACCGAGCCGGAGTCGAGGTGGTCGCGACCGATCACGATCGGCGCCGACAGCTCGCCGCTGCGCACCATTTCGTTGAACGCCAGACCGAGCTTGGCGCGCAGGCCCAGGCCGACCCAGCAGATACGCGCCGGCAGACCCTGGAAGCTGATGCGCTCACGCGCCATGTCCAGCCAGTTGTGCAGGTGGGCGTCGTCCGGGATCAGTTCTTTGACTTTGGCGTCGGTCTTGTAGATGTCCTGCGGATCACCCGACAGTGCAGCCCAGCGGAACGGGCCGATGCCACGGCAGAACAGCGGACGGATGTAGGCCGGTACGAAGCCTGGGAAATCGAATGCGTTTTCGACGCCTTCTTCCTGAGCCATCTGACGGATGTTGTTGCCGTAGTCGAAGGTCGGCACGCCCATCTTCTGGAAGTCGAGCATGGCTTTGACGTGGACGGCCATCGATTGCTTGGCGGCCTTGACCACAGCGGCTGGCTCGGTCTTGGCGCGGGCGCGGTATTCGTCCCAGGTCCAGCCGGCCGGCAGGTAACCGTTGAGCGGGTCGTGGGCGCTGGTCTGGTCGGTGACCATGTCCGGGCGCACGCCGCGCTTGACCAGTTCCGGAAGGATTTCAGCGGCGTTGCCGCACAGGGCGATGGAAACCGCCTTGCCTTCGGAGGTGTATTTGGCGATGCGGGCCAGCGCGTCGTCGAGGTCTTTGGCCTGCTCGTCGACGTAGCGGGTCTTGAGGCGGAAATCGATGCTGATCTGCTGGCATTCGATGTTCAGCGAGCAGGCACCGGCGAGGGTCGCGGCCAGTGGCTGGGCGCCGCCCATGCCGCCGAGGCCGGCGGTCAGCACCCATTTGCCGGTGAGGTTGTCGTTGTAGTGCTGGCGACCGGCTTCAACGAAGGTTTCGTAGGTGCCCTGGACGATGCCCTGGCTGCCGATGTAGATCCAGCTGCCGGCGGTCATCTGGCCGTACATGGCCAGGCCTTTGGCGTCGAGTTCGTTGAAGTGTTCCCAGGTTGCCCAGTGTGGCACCAGGTTGGAGTTGGCGATCAGTACGCGTGGGGCGTTGCTGTGGGTCTTGAACACGCCGACCGGCTTGCCCGATTGCACCAGCAGAGTTTCGTCTTCGTTGAGGTTGGTCAGGCTCTCGACGATCTTGTCGTAGCACTCCCAGTTACGCGCAGCGCGACCGATGCCACCGTAGACCACCAGTTCTTTCGGGTTCTCGGCGACTTCCGGGTCGAGGTTGTTCATCAGCATGCGCAGCGGCGCTTCGGTCAGCCAGCTCTTGGCGGTCAGCTTGTTGCCGCGGGCGGCGCGGATTTCGACGTCACGGAATTTAGTGCGGTTGTTGTCAGTCACGAAAAAGACTCCTCAGCGATCAATTCAAACCAACCCTGGCAGTGGGCAAGCAGCCTGTGCGCATCAGTGCGCGACAAGCGAATCAGTGGACGCTGCGGAGAGTCTCGTTCGACTCATACGCATACGTCTTTACTTGTACATACAAGCATATGCAATCAAGCGGCCAACTTGTTGGAGGGTCATTCAACAAAAATCCCGGACAGGGCTGGAGAGCGCCTGAATCAAGGGCTCTGGCGTCCATGAAATTTTTCGCGGGGTGGATAGAGGGTGGCGAGAGGTTGTTACGGAAACGTGGTTCTGCGCCACGCTGGGGCGTTCGGTAACAAGTTGGTGCGCATTTCGGGAACGTCGGGACGAAAAAAAACCGCTGCTTTAAAAGCAGCGGTTTTTGATCGTTCCCACGCTCTGCGTGGGAATGCATTCCGTGACGCTCTGCGTCACAAAGCGGACGCGGAGCGTCCATGGCGGCATTCCCACGCGGAGCGTGGGAACGATCAGAAGGGAGGATCAGCGCGGGGACAGCTCGATCACGCAGCAGCCGGCATTGACGGCAATCTCGGTCAGCCCGGTATTACCGTCCAGTTGCAGGCAGTCATGGCGGCCGAGTTGCGACGCACTGTCACCGACCGTGACCTCCAGCAGTTCGCTGATGCTGAAGACCAGCACGGTGCTCGCCGAACTGAAAAACCGCTGTTCGCCGTCCAGCCATTGCAGGCGTGCGCTGTAACGCTGGGGCGAGTAGATCAGGTTGAAGTCGCGGATTGCGCCACCGAGCAAGGTGCAGGACACCTGGCTCTCGCCGCTGAAGGCAAACGGGTCGAGGGGTAACAACGGCCGGGTATCGTCGCCGTCGACACAAAGGGTCATGCCGTCACCCTGCAACACCGTGATGACCCGCTGGTAACCGGCGAAGGTCGAAAAGCCGCCGGATTCGGCGATGTCGGCAATCGACAGGCGCCAGCCAAAACCGTCGAGGCCGGCGCCGGCGTCACGGGTGATTTCCTCGGTGCTGCCGCCGCCGTTTTTCCACGGCATGCGCGGGTAGCCTTCGGCGCGTAATACCTTCAACTCTTTCATTTATGAAACCGACCTTCCAGACGATGACGAGAACCGGGGTGAATCAGGCGTGCCGCCGTCACCGGCTGACGACCCGACCAGGTACGACGACGGATCAACAGGCACGGCTCGCCTTTTTCGATCTGCAGCAATTTGCATTCGGACGCTTCGGCGAGGATCGCTTCGACCACGTGCTCGCCTTCGGTCAGCGGCGCGACCTGGTTCAGATAGGCGTAAGGCGTTTGCAGGGTGAAGTCCTGCTTGAGGTATTCCGGGGCGACCAGCGCGTTGACGAAGCGGTCTTCGATCTGCACCGGAATGTCGTTTTCGTAATGCACGATCAGCGAGTGAAAGACCTTCTGTCCTTCGCGCATGTCCAGCGCCAGCGCGCGTTCGGAACCGGCAGCCTCTTCTTCCAGAGTGATTACCTGACAGGTGTGGCGATGGCCACGGGAGGCGATTTCGTCGGCGATGTTGTGCACTTCGAACAGCGCGGACTGGCTCTTCGGTTCAGCAACGAAAGTGCCGACGCCTTGCATGCGCACCAGCAGACCGTCGGCGGTCATTTCCCGCAGTGCGCGGTTGATAGTCATGCGGCTGAAACCCAGCTGGCTGACCAGCTCGCTTTCCGACGGCACGCGGTAATGGGGCGGCCAGTTACCGCTGTCGATCTGCTGGGTGATCATCTGTTTGACGCGGGCGTACAAGGGCGCCGGACTGTCGCCCATGTTCGCGGCCAACGGGGAGACTGGAGGCGGAGTCGGCACGGTGGATCCCTGTTCATTGGTGAAAGTGGCTAGCTTGCCGGAGTTTACCGGGCAGGCAAACGTCTGTATATGTATATACAAATAACACACGATGGGGTGCTGAACCATGTCCGCCTTCTTTGCCGAACGCGCGCTGCTGCCTAACGGATGGGCCAACAATGTACGTCTCGAGGTCAGCGCCGATGGCGTTTTGACCCGAATCCAGGCCGATTCCACCGCAGATGGCGCCGAACGGTTGAGCGGTCCGCTGCTGCCGGGGATGCCGAATCTGCACTCCCACGCGTTCCAGCGAGCGATGGCGGGACTGGCGGAAGTGGCCGGCAATCCCAACGACAGTTTCTGGACCTGGCGCGATCTGATGTACCGGCTCGTCGGAAAAATCAGCCCCGACCAGCTCGGTGTGATCGCCCGTCAGCTGTACATCGAAATGCTCAAGGCCGGTTACACCTCGGTCGCCGAATTCCATTACGTCCACCACGATAACAACGGCCAGCCTTACGCCGACCCGGCCGAGCTGGCGTTACGCATCAGCCAGGCGGCCAGCTCGGCCGGCATCGGTCTGACGTTACTTCCCGTGCTCTACAGCCACAGCGGTTTCGGCGGCCAGACGCCGAACGAAGGCCAGCGCCGTTTCATCAACAGCACCGAAAGTTACCTGAAGCTGCAATCGCGTCTGCAACCGTTGCTGGCACAGCAAAAGGCGCAGTCGCTGGGCCTGTGCTTCCACTCGTTGCGCGCAGTCACGCCGCAGCAGATCAGCGAAGTACTGGCGGCCAGCGACCAGCAATGCCCGGTGCACATCCACATCGCCGAGCAGCAGAAGGAAGTCGATGACTGCCTGAGCTGGAGCGGTCGTCGCCCGCTGCAATGGCTGTACGAAAACACCGAAGTCGATCAGCGCTGGTGCCTGGTGCACGCGACCCACGCCAACCCGGAAGAAGTCACGCTGATGGCCAAGAGTCGCGCCATCGCCGGCCTGTGCCTGACCACCGAGGCCAACCTCGGCGACGGGATATTCCCGGCGGTGGATTTCCTCGCTCAGGGCGGGCGCATGGGGATCGGCTCCGACAGCCATGTGTCGTTGAGCGTGGTAGAGGAATTGCGTTGGCTGGAATACGGCCAGCGTCTGCGCGATCAGCGGCGCAATCGCTTGTATGGCGCGGATCAGCCGATGGTTGGCCGTACGCTGTATGACGCGGCGCTGGATGGAGGTGCTCAGGCGCTGGGCCAGCCGATCGGCGCGCTGGAAGTCGGCAAGCGTGCCGACTGGATTGTGCTCGATGGCAGCGATCCCTATCTGGCCACGGCCAGCGGTGACGGGATTCTCAATCGCTGGCTGTTTGCCGGTGGCGATCGTCAGGTGCGCGACGTGCTGGTCAACGGTCAGTGGGTCGTGCGCGAGGGGCGACATGCCGGGGAGGAGGACAGCAATCGCGCCTTCACCCAGGTCCTGCGAGAGCTTTTGGGCTGACACAAAACCTCTGTTACTGATCGTTCCCACGCTCTGCGTGGGAATGCAGCCCGGGACGCTCCGCGTCCCAAAAGCGGACGCAGAGCGTCCATTGAGGCATTCCCACGCGGAGCGTGGGAACGATCAGAACAGGAGAAGTCAGTTGGACGTTTTGGCCATCTGCTGATCCGACGCCCGCCAGATCAGACGCGTGGTGTCATAACCCTGCTGGCGCGCCTTGCTCAGCAGTTCCTCACGCACCACACCGTTGACGGTCGGCGTGCGGGACAACAGCCACAGGTAGCGACGACTCGGGTCGCCCACGAGGGCGGTCTTGTAGTCATCGCTGACGTACAGCACCCAGTATTGACCCTTCGCCACACCCGGAATCAGGCGCGAGAACCAGGTATCGAACTCGACCCACAGCTTGTCGGTCTTGCCCGGCACCTGTGGATAAGCCGTGCCTTTGACCTCTTCCCACTTCCAGTCTGCCGTCAGACAGCGGTTGTACACCGCGATATTGCCGTCGGGCTTGAGCGAGTAACGGGCTTCGGATTGCGCGCAATTGCGCTGGAAATACATCGGCAGACGCGCCAGCTCGTACCAGGTGCCCTGGTAACGCTTGAGATTGACACTGTTGACCGTCTTCGGCGCCAGCGGATCTTCACCGGACGTGGCGCAGCCAGCCAATACCAGGCCGGCAAAAAGGACAAGCAATAACCGCTTCATTGTTTTTCTCCCGTGGGCGCGAAGCCCCGGTTTACTTCAGGCCTTGGCCGGAAAACATCAGCACTTTGTCACCGGCGTACTGCACGCTGATAAAGCTGTTCTTGTCGCCCCAGGTGCAACTGGACATGCCCAACGCGCCCGAGCAATCGGTGGGCTTGCCGAGCAGCGTCTCGACTTCGGCCTTGGCCATGCCGGCCGAGAGCTTCGAATAGTTTTCCTGATTGACCTTGCTGCATGCGGCCAACAGCACGCAAAACGACAGAAGGGCGATAGATCGCAGCGACATGGTGTAACTCCTGGAGCGGAAGGGGGATGGCCTGGCGCCAACCAGAAGCTTAGAAGAGAAAACCCCTGTCTGGTTCCCTGGCAGACCGGCTATTTGTTCGCCCGCTCGTCCGGCATTCATCGGTAAATCAGACACTTTGTGGGGCTATTGAGCATTTCGTCGACTTTCACAAAAGCCGCCTAATCTTTGGCGCGCCACGGTCGAAATAAGAGCAGCGCAAAGCCCGATAGTGTGGCAAATTGCCGCCCTTTCTTGACCAGCCCCTTCGCGGTAGCTCTCTTAATGACCAGAAACATGAAATTCAGCCACAAGATCTTGTTGGCTGCCGCCCTTGTGGTGGCCGTTGCATTCGCCTGTTTCATTTTGTTCAACGACTATCGCCAGCGCGAAGCCCTGCAAAGCAGCACCGAAGCGTCGATGCAGGAACTGGGCAGCCTGACCACCAGCAACATCCAGACCTGGCTGGAAAGCCGCATCCAGTTGCTGCAATCCATGGCGCAACAGGTTGTCGCCGACGGCAACGCCCCGGCCAGCCTGAAACGCATCATCGACCTGCCCGCCTATACCGGCAATTTCCAGCTCTGCTACTTCGGCGGCGCCGACGGTGTGATGTTCTCGGTCCCGGCCGGCAACCGCGCACCGGATTACGACCCGCGCGCCCGTGGCTGGTACAAGGCCGCCAACGCTGCGCAACAGACCATCGTCACCGAACCGTACATCGCCGCCTCGTCGGGCAAACTGGTCATCACCGTCGCCACCCCGGTGCAGCGCCAGGGCCAGATGATCGGTGTGGCCGGCGCCGACATTGACCTGTCGAGCGTCAGTGCGATCATCAACTCGCTGAACTTCGGCGGCCACGGTCACGCGTTCATCGTCGGTGCCGACGGCAAGATCCTGATCCACCCGGACAGCAAGCTGGTGCTCAAGACCCTGGCCGAGGCCTACCCCAACGGCGCGCCGAAAGTCAGCCCGGGTCTGAAAGAAGTCGAGTTCGACGGCAAGACCCAACTGATCTCCTTCACCCGCGTCAACGGCGTGCCGTCGGCCGACTGGTACGTGGCGCTGGTGCTGGACAAGGACACCGCGTTCTCGATGCTCAGCGAATTCCGCACCTCGGCGCTGATCGCGATGGTCATTGCCGTAGTGATCATCATCGCCCTGCTCGGCATGCTGATCCGCGTCCTGATGCAGCCGCTGCTGACCATGGGCCGCGCCATGCACGATATCGCCGAAGGCGAAGGTGACCTGACCAAACGCCTGACCATCCACGGCGACGATGAATTCGGTGCGCTGGGGCTGTCGTTCAACCGTTTCGTCGAGCGCATCCACACTTCGATCCGCGAAGTGTCGTCGGCCACCGGGCAGGTCAACGAAGTCGCCCTGCGCGTGGTCGCGGCGTCGAACTCGTCGATGTTCAACTCCGACCAGCAGGCCTCGCGCACCAACAGCGTGGCCGCCGCGATCAACCAGCTCGGCGCCGCCGCCCAGGAAATCGCCCAGAACGCCGCCCTCGCCTCGCAACATTCCAGCGATGCGCGCAGCCTGGCCGAAGACGGCCAGCAGGTGGTGGATAAAACCATCCACGCCATGCAACAGCTGTCGGCGAAGATCAGCGACTCCTGCGGCAACATCGAAACCCTGAACAGCAACACCGTGAACATCGGGCAGATTCTGGAAGTGATCACCAGCATCTCCCAGCAGACCAACCTGCTGGCGCTCAACGCCGCGATCGAAGCGGCCCGTGCCGGTGAGGCCGGTCGCGGTTTCGCCGTGGTCGCCGACGAAGTCCGTAACCTGGCGCACCGCACCCAGGATTCGGCGCAGCAAGTGCAGAAGATGATCGAAGAACTGCAGGTCGGCGCACGTCAGGCGGTCGGCATCATGACCGAGAGCCAGCGCGAGAGCGAAAGCAGCGTCGGCATCGCCAACCAGGCCGGCGAACGCCTGGGCAGCGTGACCCAGCGCATCGGCGAGATCGACGGCATGAACCAGTCGGTGGCGACCGCGACGGAAGAGCAGACGGCGGTGGTCGAGTCGATCAACGTTGATATCAACGAGATCAACACGCTGAACCAGGAAGGTGTGGAGAACTTGCAGGCGACTTTGCGGGCTTGTGCGGATCTGGAGCAGCAGGCTGCGCGGTTGAAGCAGTTGGTTGGCAGCTTCCGAATCTAAGTCGTTCGAAGCCGTCTTCGCGCTTGAACCCGCGAAGACGGAACAACGCTAGACACGCTTGTCACCTCAGACTGACTCAGGACTGAATTAAGACTAAACTCAGTCCTAGTCCACTCAGCGAGGCGCAGCCCGTGAAGCTTTCATCCCAGATCAAACCCATCAGCTACCTGAAAAGCCATACCGCCGAAATCGTCAAAACGATTAGCGAAAGCCGTGAGCCGCTGGTGATTACCCAGAACGGCGAAGCGAAGCTTGTAGTCATGGACGTCAAAAGTTTTGAAGAGCAGGAAGAAACAATGGCTCTGCTCAAACTGCTTGCCATGGGAAATCGAGAAATTGAGGAAGGCAAGTACAGGGACGTTGAAGACGTTTTCGCAGAGTTGGACAGGATCGACCCCCAATGAGTTTGAAGGTCGTTATTCTTCAGTCCGCCGAAACAGATCTCAAAGATCTTCGCACCTACCTCATCAAACAGTTCTCACCTCAAACCTGGCATAGCACTTATGCCAGCTTGAAGATCGCTATTCGCAGTCTCGCATCCTTACCCTATTCAGGTTCCATTCCCGAAGAAATAGAAAGGCTGAACCTTGGTCAATATCGACAAGTCATCTCTGGCTTGAATCGCATCATTTATGAAGTCCGAGAGCAAACCATCTATATCCATATCATCGCCGATACGAGAAAAAACCTGCCTGCACTCTTGATGAAGCGTTTGCTTCAAGGCAATCCGTGAGTCTGATGCAGCTTCAGAAACTCGACCCCGGCTGCGAAAGAAACTCCAGCTCCTCAACCGTAGACTCCCGCCCCAACACCGCATTGCGATGCGGAAACCGTCCAAACCGCGCAATCACCTTCTGATGCCGCTCGGCATAATCCAGGTTGTCGGCAAACACCCCACGCTCCGCCTCCGGCTGCTCAGCCACCAGTTCGATGAATCGCGAGACCGCTTCATTCTGCACCGCGAGGTTTTCGCAGTGTTCGAAGACGAGGTAAATGAAGAGTCGCTGGATCGGTTTCAACTGCCGATCGAAGTCTGCAGCAATCCCCTGAGCCACCAGTTTCTGTGCCCGTAGATCGCCGGAAAAAGCCTTGGGTGTGTCGCGAAAGATCATTCGCGGGAGTTGGTCGAGCAGCAGCACCAGCGCCAGCCAACCTTCGGGATGTTGCGTCCACTCGGTCAATTCGCCAGCGAGGGCCTGATCGACAAAGACCCCGAAACGCTCACGCGCTTCGAGGTCCTGGCTGTCTTTCTTGCCAAACCACAACTTGCCCTTTTCAGCCGTTACATCCTTTGCCGATTCGGACTGACCGAACCACCAATCGAGCAACGGCTGCCAGGGCGCGTTCATGGTTTATTCCTTGTGGTAAGCCGTGGCGCGGGCGACTTCTTCTTTCGAGCCGAGGAACACCGCTACGCGCTGGTGCAGGCCTTCAGGCTTGATGTCGAGAATGCGCTGGTGACCGTCGGTGGAAGCGCCGCCCGCCTGTTCCACCAGGAACGACATCGGGTTGGCTTCGTACATCAGACGCAGTTTGCCCGGCTTGGACGGCTCGCGGCTGTCGCGCGGGTACATGAACAGACCGCCACGGGTCAGGATGCGGTGTACGTCGGCAACCATCGCCGCGACCCAACGCATGTTGTAGTTCTTTTTCAGCGGGCCTTCTTCACCGGCCAGCAGTTCCGAAACGTAGCGCTGTACCGGGGCTTCCCAGTGACGCTGGTTGGACATGTTGATGGCGAATTCCTGGGTGGATTCAGGAATGGTGATGTCTTCGTGGGTCAGGACGAAGCTGCCCATTTCGCGGTCCAGGGTGAAGCCTTTGACGCCGTGGCCCAGGGTCAGCACCAGCATGGTTTGCGGGCCGTAGATCGCATAACCGGCGGCAACCTGCTGAGTGCCTGGCTGCAGGAAGGCCTTTTCATCCAGCGCTTCGTTCTGGCTCAGGTATTCGTTCGGGCAGCGCAGCACGGAGAAGATGGTGCCGACCGGGGCGTTGATGTCGATGTTCGACGAACCGTCCAGCGGGTCGAATACCAGCAGGTAGGCGCCTTTCGGGTATTTGCCCGGGATCTGGTAGGCATTGTCCATTTCTTCGGACGCCATGCCGGCCAGGTGACCGCCCCACTCGTTGGCTTCGAGCAGGATTTCGTTCGACAGCACGTCGAGCTTCTTCTGCACTTCGCCTTGCACGTTTTCCGTGCCCATGCTGCCCAGAACACCGCCCAGGGCGCCTTTGGACACGGCGTGGCTGATTTCTTTACAGGCGCGCGCCACCACTTCGATCAGGAAACGCAGATCGGCAGGAGTGTTGTTGCTGCGGGTCTGCTCAATCAAATAGCGACTCAGGGTAACGCGGGACATGGACGGCTCCGGTGGAATGGGGGGCTAAAAACCCGCGCAGTTTACAGGGAGTCTGAAACCGTAGCGAGCAATGACGCCCGGTAACGTGCGTCGGGTGCAATTCCTGCTATCAGACGTGATCGAACCGAGAGAGTTCAGGCACCGGATTCAGCGTAGATGCAAACCCGACGGGTGTGGAGGTCACACCCGTCATATTCAGGACTTGGCCGACGGCTTGCGCAGCAGACTGAAGGCCATCGCCGCCAGAAACAGCACGCTGAGCAGCAGCACCGCCCACAGGCCGAACTTCTTCCAGTTGGTGTCCGCCGTGGCCGAGGTGGTGGCCGTCGAAGTCTGGGTCGCCAACGCTTCGCCCTGCACCGTGGCCTTGCCCAGCGTGGCCAGTTTTTCCGGTTTGAAATCGGGGATCAGCGTGGTCAACGGCAAGTTCGCCGCTTTCACGGTCGGATTGCCCAGCGCCAGGCTGTACGGTCCGTCGCCGCGCGCGAGGAAAATGACCTGAGTGGCGCGCACCGCGTATTTCACGCTCGGTGCCTGTTCGCCGAGACCGCCGCCGCGTTCGTCGACCGTCAGTTTCAACTGCTGCACGGTCTGGCCGTAGAGCTGCAATTCGTTCTGCACCACGTCCTGGCCATTCTGGGTCAGGCGATAGAGCAAGCCGCTGCTCAACGGTTGCCACGGCATACTGCTTTCGCGACGCCCCGACAGTGTCACTGGCGCCAGGCTGTTGGCTTGCTTCAGTTCGACCTGCACCCGCTCGATGTTCAGCCCCATCGGCAACTGCCAGGTGTATTCGCCGGGCTTGCCGCTGCTGCCGGCCAGCGCCGGCGACCAGACCAATGGCAGCGGCAGGTTGCGCGGGTCGCTGCTTTTCAGTTGCGCCGACGTCAGGACCGGCGCCGAGGCCGGCGAATCCCAGAGCAGACGCAGATACCGCGCCGATTGCCCGGGCAGCGCCACTTCATGTTGCTCGACCCGTTCGTCGGCAAAGGTCAGGCGCGCGACCTGGCCTTCGCCCCAGGCCTGCCAGTGCTGCAAGTCGTCGCTGGCCTCGATGCTGAAACGCTGGAAGCCGTCGCGCTCGCTGGTCCAGTCGAGGATCAGTTGCTGCAACGGCGCCTTGATCGCGCTGGCGTCGAGCAGCCAGCCGCGCAGCACTTCTTCCCCGGCTTCGAGCTGGCTGGACGGCTGCACTTCCACCAGCGTACCGGTGGTGGTGGATTGCACGCGTACGCTCGGCGCGCGCTCGGTGGCATCCGCCGAGTTGTACAGCGGGAACCACTTCACCTCATGCAACTGGCCATCGTCGCGGGTCTGGGCTGATTCCCGGGCCAGCGCATAGGCCTGCGGCTCTCCGGCGGCGTTGAACACCCGCAGGTCGCTGAGATCGGTCTGGCGCGCCTGCAACTGCACGCTCAGAGGCAGTTCGAGGCGATACCACGGGCCTGCACCACTGACCGACAACGGCACCTGCGCGGCGAAATCCGCCGGTTTTTCCTGGGCGCCGGCCGCCATGGCCACGCCCAGCAACAGCCACCCGAGATTAAGCTTGCGACTCAAGACGACACTCCTTCGGTTTCCGGGGCCGACTGGTCCGCCGCCGGTGCAGCTTCGACGCGTTTGGGCGGCAGCGGCGCAAAATAGCCCACCACCAGCAACAACACACCAACGCCGATGAACGAGACGATCCGGGCCAGTCCGCCACGGTTGCTCAATTCGACAAAAATCAGTTTGGCCACCACCAGCGCAATCAGCGCCGCGCCGATCAGCCACACTTCGCGGCGATGGCGCAGGTGCCCGCCGATCATCAGCCCGAGCGCCATCAGCGTCCAGACGATGGACAGACCGGCCTGCACCAGCATCGAGTCGAGCAGCAGATCCAGCTCGAACGGAATCCCCGCCCAATGGTGCGCGGCGCGGGTCACCAGCGCGGTGCAGAACGCGAACAGCGAAACGCCAGCAATCAGTTGTGTCGCGTAAGCGGCATAATCCTGGCGGATCGACAACTCGGCGACGGCGCTGCGCGACCAGACGTAGACACCGAACAGCGCAAACAGCAGACCCAATTCCAGCGGGTTGAGCAGCGGCACATAAGGCAGCGGTTCGGCATTGCCATCGCTGACGCCATTGGCCAGCCAGAACCAGACCAGCATCAACACCGCCAGCGGCGCCGCCGCGTACAGGCGATATTCACGAGGGAACGCTGCCACCGGCCATGGCCACTGACGCGGTGCGGCCATCAGCAACAGATACACACTCGGCAGAATCGCCCAGCCCAGCCAGCGCCAGGCGTTGTATTGCTCGGACAACAGCAGCAGGCCGTAGCGCAACTCCAGCGCCAGCACGCCGATCAGCAGCCAGCAACCGAGCACATGGGCCGTGCTCAGGGCCCGCGCCGACAGCATGGGTGCCAGACGTCGCAGGCTGATGAAATGCACAACGAACACCGCCGCCCACGCCAGCCAGCCGAAATCCGCCGCCGGGTGATAACGCGAATGCCACGCGGCCAGCAACACCAGCCCGGCCGCCGGAATCAGCAAGGTGCAGAGCAACCCGAGCGACGGCCATTTCAGGCGCAAGGCCAACAGCGCCCACAACGCGGCGCTCAGCGCAGCGACCAGCAGCAACAGTGGCCCCTGCAGATTCAGCGGCGCAAACCGCAGCACTTCGCTGACCCACGCCAGCGCCCACCAACCGGCGCCCCACACCAGCAACACCTCGGACAGTCGCTGCAGGCTCAGCACATCGAACGCCGAAGCGTGATTGCCCAATTGCAGGCGCCACGCCCCGATCATCGCCGCCAGGCCCAGCACCAGTGGCGTCCAGAATCCGCCATGGGCCAGCGGTCGCAGCCCCTCGCTGGACAGCGGCCCCAACAACTCGGGGCCGGCAAGCAGAAACGCCGCGCCGCCGATCAGTTGCAACAGCAGACCGAACACAAAACTCACGCGCTGCTTGAGGTACAGACTGAGCCAGATGATCAGCAAACCACTGGCCGCCCACACCGCACTCGCGGTCTGCCATGGCAGCACGAACAACACCGCCAGATTGATCAGCACCAGACCCGCCAGCAGCACCACCGACAACCCGCGCAGCAGACGAACATCGCTGCGCACCATCTCGTCGCGCGCCGCCAGCAGCATGCCGGCGATCAACGCCAGACCGATCAACGAGGCGCTGAGCAGACCGCTCCAGCCAGCGCTGAACACCGCCGCCGAATCCGCGCCCGCCCCTTGCAGGCGCAACAGGAACAACGCCCCGCCGAGCAGTTGCACGGCAAACGCGGTGAACAGGAACGTGCGCGATTGCAGGCGCAAGCCGACGAACAAGGTCGCCAGCCCGGCCAATGCCCAACTGATCGCCGTGCCCTGAATGAAGAAGAACAGCGGCGCCAGCAGATACAGGAAGGTCAGCCCCAGGCACGCCAGCACTGGCAAGCCCTGACGCTCCCACAGCGAGGTTTGCTCCGGCGACGCCTTGCGCAATTGATAGAAGCTGAACAACAACGCCGCGCCGAGCATCAATGCCCCCAGCGGCGCGCCGTCGAGGAGGCTGCTTTCGCCGACACGTAACTGGCTGAGAAACGCCAGCGCCGAACCCAGTTGCAGCAGCAATGCGAAGGCCCGTGCCAACGGCCGTTGCTGACGCAAACCGAGCCAGAAAATCCCCGCGCCCTCCACCGCCCAGGCAGCGGACGTCCAGCGCGCATCCAGCCCCAGCGGAATCGCCAGGCTGGCGAAAATCACCCCGAGCGCCAGGCAAGTCTCGCCCAGCAACATCGCCCGGCCACCCATCAGCACTTTGGCCAGGGCCATGTAGATCATGCCCAGCGCCAGCGCGCTGAACGCTGCTGCAAATTCCAGATGCTGAACCAGCGCGAATTGCAGACCGAAACCCACCAGCGGCGGACCGAACAGCATCGTCCCGTCGACGTAATCGCCCTTGCGCGCCGACCAGTGCAGCAGCGCCTCGCGATCGTCGTCCGCCGGGGCGTCCGGCATGTCCAGCAACTTGCGCCGGGCGAACAGCAGGCCAATGGCGAGGTACATCAGGAAGAACAGCATCAGGAACGGCTCGGTGCTCCACAGCAGCTCCGGCGTGTACGAACGCAGGCCCCAGGCGAAACCGATGCCGAAGGTGCCCACGAAGCCGATCAGGTTGAGCAGACGCCAGGCCTTGAACCAGGCGATGGCCAGGATGCCGGCGTTGAGCAGCGCGAAATAGCTGAACAGCGCGACGTGGTTGCCGGCGCCGGTGGAGGTCAGGATCGGCGCGGCGAAACCGCCCAGTGCGGCGACGCAGGCCAGGGCGAGGGAATCCTGGGTGATGGCCAGAATGGCCGAAAACACCGTCACCGCCACCAGCAAGCCCAGCGCAGCAGACGGATCGAGCAGCGGGTGCAAACGCATCGCCGCAAACACCGTCAGGTACAACACCGCGATCCCGGTGCCTTGCAGCATCAAGGCGTAGCTGCTGTTGCGATGGCGCAACCACCAACCCAGCGCCAGCAAGCCCAGCGCTGCCGCCGCGACCCCGGCGTAACGCAATTCGATCGGCACCACCATGCCTTCGGTGGCGTAGCGCAGCAGAAAGGCCAGACCGAAGAACAACAGCACCACGCCGACCCGCAGCACGGTGTTGCCACCGAACAGCCAGTTGCGCGCAGCGCTGATGCCGCGCTCGATGAGGTTCGGGCCACGAGGTTCGGCGGGTTGTCGGGGTTCAGGTTCAGGCGTAACGGCGTCCAGACGCCAGACATCGACCGGCAGCGGCTGACTGGATTCGCTGGCGGCGACGGCAACAGGTTCGAGTTCGGGTGGCAGTTCCCAGACCAGCTCGGGTTCAGCGGCAGAGGGTTGTTCAACTACCGTGACGGGCTCAACGACCGTTGCGCTGGCCGGGGCGACACTCGGTGGCGCTGGCGAATGCGCTGGAGCACCCTCCAGCAGAAACAGTCGCTGCTCGACGCCCTGCAATGCGATCTTCGCGTGATCCAGCTGACGCTGTTGCTCGGCAGCCTGTGAACCGAGCCGCGCGATACGCATCGCCTGGCCGATGGCGAGCCCCAGCAACGCGCCCAACAGCGCATCGCTGAACGACTCGTCGAGCAGCCAGCCGAGCAGCAGCCCGATCAACATGAACATCCATTGCATGGTCGATATCCCTGAGCAGCCCCGTGGCGGGGCGGAACCAAGGCTCAGTATATCGGCCCGGCCCAACAATCGTGGGGCCGGGCGCACATTTGTCGCTAAAAGTTACTCCAGTGCCTTCCAGATATCCGTGGCGTACTCGCGGATCGTCCGGTCGGACGAGAACCAGCCCATGCGCGAAGTATTCAGCACCGCCGAACGCCACCAGTTGTTGGCGTCGTGCCAGAGCGCATCGACGCGCATCTGCGCCTCCCAGTAGGAGTCGAAATCGGCGCAGACGAAGAACCGGTCGTAATCCACCAGCGAATCGATCAGCCCGGTGTAGCGCGACGTATCGTCCGGCGAAAACACCCCGCTGCGAATCGCCTGCAACACATCGTTGAGGCGATGGGACGCGGCAATGTCCGGCACCGCGCTGAACTCGTGGTTCTGCTTGCGCGCTTCGACCTGCTGGGCACTGAGGCCAAAGATAAACATGTGCTCCGCGCCGATGCTCTCGCACATTTCCACGTTGGCACCGTCGAGGGTGCCGATGGTCAGCGCGCCGTTCAGGCCGAACTTCATGTTGCTGGTGCCCGAGGCTTCGAAACCGGCGGTGGAGATCTGCTCCGACAGGTCCGCCGCCGGAATGATGCTCTCCGCCAGGCTGACGTTGTAGTTGGGCAGGAACACCACTTTGAGCAGGCCACGCACGGTCGGGTCGTTGTTCACCACCCGGGCGATGTCGTTGGTCAGTTTGATGATCAGCTTGGCCTGGTGATAACTCGCCGCAGCCTTGCCGGCGAAGATTTTCACGCGCGGCACCCAGTCGATTTCCGGCTCGGCGCGGATCGCCTGATACAGCGCGACGGTGTGCATCAAATTGAGCAACTGACGTTTGTATTCATGGATCCGTTTGACCTGCACGTCGAACATCGCCGCCGGGTTGACCGCGATCCCCAGCCGTTCATGGATCAGGTAAGCCAGGGCTTTTTTGCTGTGCAGACGCTGTTCGGCGAAGGCTTTGCGGAACGCTGGTTTTTCGGCGAACGGCTCAAGATCGAGCAGACGCTCTTCAGGGTTGTCCAGCACGTCGGCGCCAAGGGCATCGACCAACATCGACGTCAGTTCCGGGTTGGCCTGATACAGCCAGCGGCGGAAGGTGATGCCGTTGGTCTTGTTGTTGATCCGCTCCGGATACAGCTTGTGCAGTTCGGCAAATACGGTTTTGCGCATCAGTTGCGTGTGCAGCCCGGACACGCCGTTGACGCTGTGGGAACCGAGGAACGCGAGGTTGCCCATGCGCACCCGGCGGCCGTTGTCTTCCTCGATCAGCGACACCGCGCGCAGCACGTCGAAATCGTGAATGCCCTTGGCCCGCAGCGAATCGATGTGCTGGGCGTTGATCAGATAAATGATCTGCATGTGCCGTGGCAGCATGCGCTCCATCAGCCCCACCGGCCAGGTCTCCAGCGCTTCGGGCAGCAGCGTGTGGTTGGTGTACGACAGCGTATCGACGGTGACTTGCCACGCCGCGTCCCAGGCCACGTCATAGACGTCGACCAGTTGGCGCATCAGTTCGGCGACGGCGATCGAGGGGTGGGTGTCGTTGAGCTGGATTGCCGCGTGATCGCCGAGGGTCAACACCGAGGTGTGCATGTTGCGATGACGGCGCAGCAAGTCCTGAAGCGAGGCGGCGACGAAGAAGTATTCCTGACGCAGGCGCAATTCCTGCCCGGCTTCGGTGCTGTCCGCCGGGTAAAGCACGCGGGAGATACTTTCGGCCCGGGCCACTTCGGCGACGGCACCGAGATGGTCACCGGCGTTGAAGCGCTCCAGATGCAGGTCTTCCATGGCCCTCGCCCGCCACAGGCGCAAGGTGTTGACGCTCGCCCCGCGCCAGCCGACCACCGGGGTGTCGTAGGCAATCGCCCGGACGGTTTCCGCCGGGTGCCAGACTTGCCGGGACTTGCCGCTGGCGTCGGTGACTGTCTCGACGCTGCCGCCAAAGCCGATCGGGTAGACCACCTCTGGCCGCTCGAACTCCCAGGGGTTGCCGAAATCCAGCCAGTGCTCGGTCTGTTCCTGCTGCCAGCCGTCGACGATGGCCTGACGGAACAACCCGTGCTCATAACGAATGCCGTAGCCGTGGCCGGCGATACCGAGGGTCGACATGCTTTCCATGAAGCACGCCGCCAGCCGTCCGAGGCCACCGTTGCCCAGCGCCGCATCCGGCTCCAGGATGCGGATGCGCTCGAGATCGACGCCCAGTTCGGTCAAGGCTTCACGGGCGACGTCCAGCAAACCGAGGTTGCTCAGGCTGTCGTACAGCAAACGGCCGATGAGAAATTCCAGCGAGAGGTAATACACCCGCTTCTGGCCTTTGCGGTAAATCTGCCGGGTGTGGTCCATCCAGTGCTCGACCATGTGATCGCGCGCCGCCAGGGCGATGGCTTCGAACCAGTCATGGTCGAAGGCGTGATCCGGGTCTTTGCCCACCGCATAGGTGAGTTTGGTCAGGACGGCGTCGCGGAATGCGGCCACCTCTGCTTCGCGAACTAGTGGTTCTTGAGTCATCGATAGGACCTCGAGCGAGCGGGGAGTTGTCAGAGCCTAGACGGTCTGACCGACGGTAAGGGCTCTGGTTCGGCAGTTTTTACCGAGAGTGTGAGATCGACCGGCAATACTCTGGCGAATGCCTCAATGAATGCAGGGGCCGTGCCGAATTGTCGGACGATGTGCGCGCATGAAGAAAAAATCTGGCGAAAGGTTGTTCAAAAATCCACCAGTCCCGGTATGATCGCGCGCCCTGATGCACACGCCTGGTAAACACCGATGATGAAGCCCAACCTGATCGCCGCAGCCGAGATCGACCGTCTCGATACCTGGGCCAAATATTCGGCCCCGATGTGCGGCTCGTGCGTTTCCAGCTGCTGCACGCTGCCGGTCGAGGTCAAGATCAAGGATCTGGTGCGTATCGGTGTGGTCGACGAGTTCGAACTGGGCGACCCGCCGAAGAACATCGCCAAGCGTCTGCAAAAGGAAGGGCTGGTCGAGCGCTTCAACCAGAAGTCGGGGATTTTCACCCTGCAGCGCATGAGCAACAACGATTGCTACTACCTGGATCGTAAGAGCCGCCTGTGCACCATTTATGACAAGCGCCCGGACACCTGCCGCAACCACCCTAAGATCGGCCCGCGCCCGGGTTACTGCGCGTACAAGCCGAAGGAAGTGGAGCGGGTGCAGAATTCGCGGTCGATCGAGCGGTTCTGATCCCGACGCCTGATTGATCGTTCCCACGCTCTGCGTGGGAACGCAGCCCGGGACGCTCCGCGTCCCAAGAGCCTAACGCGGAGCGTCCGCTGAGGCATTCCCACGCAGACGGTTCGACGCCTCGACGTGGGAACGAGACTTTCGAAAGCCAGACAAACAAAAACGCCCCCGATCTCTCGACCGGGGGCGTTTTTTTCAGCCTTGGCTAAATCTTACGCCTTGGCTTTCTTGGCAGCGCGGGTACGCTCGCTTTCGTCCAGGATCTTCTTGCGAAGACGGATGGACTTAGGAGTGACTTCGCACAGCTCGTCTTCCTGGATGTATTCCAGAGCCTGTTCCAGGGTGAAGCGAACAGGTGGGACCAGAGCGATGGTTTCGTCTTTACCCGAAGCACGCATGTTGTCGAGCTTCTTGCCTTTGGTCGGGTTCACACCCAGGTCGTTGTCGCGGGAGTTCTGACCAACGATCTGACCGTTGTAGATCTCCTGGCCGTGTTCTACGAACAGCTTGCCACGAGCCTGCAGGGTTTCCAGGGAGTAGGTCAGTGCCTTGCCGGTTTCAACCGAAACCAGAACGCCGTTCTGACGGCCGGACATGTGGCCCGACTTCACTGGAGCGTAACGGTCGAAGATCGAGGTCAGGATGCCAGCACCGTTGGTCAGGGTCAGGAACTGGTTACGGAAACCGATCAGACCGCGAGCAGGGATGTTGTATTCCAGACGAACACGGCCCTTGCCATCCGGCACCATGTTGCTCAGGTCGCCTTTACGCAGACCCATCTCTTCCATGACCTTGCCCTGGGATTCTTCAGGGATGTCGATGGTCACGTTTTCGAACGGTTCCTGCTTCACGCCGTCAACTTCACGGATGATCACTTCAGGACGGCCCAGGGCCAGCTCGAAGCCTTCGCGACGCATGGTTTCGATCAGTACCGAGAGGTGCAGCTCACCACGGCCGGAAACCTTGAACTTGTCAGCCGAGTCGCCTTCTTCAACGCGCAGTGCAACGTTGTACAGCAGCTCTTTGTCCAGACGATCCTTGATGTTACGGGAGGTCACGAACTTGCCTTCTTTACCGCAGAATGGCGAGTCGTTTACCTGGAAGGTCATGGAAACGGTTGGCTCGTCAACGGTCAGAGGCTTCATCGCCTCGACGTTGTTGATGTCGCACAGAGTGTCGGAGATGAACAGCTCGTCGAAACCGCTGATGCAGACGATGTCGCCGGCTGCAGCTTCTTCAACGTCAACGCGGTGCAGACCGTGGTGACCCATCAGCTTCAGGATACGACCGTTGCGGCGCTTGCCGTCGGCGCTGATAGCGACAACCGGGGTGTTCGGCTTGACGCGACCACGAGCGATACGGCCAACACCGATAACACCCAGGAAGCTGTTGTAGTCCAGCGCGGAGATCTGCATCTGGAACGGACCGTCACGGTCAACAGCCGGAGGCGGAACGTGGTCGACTACCGCCTGGTACAGCGCGGTCATGTCTTCGCCCATGGCGGTGTGGTCCAGACCGGCGATGCCGTTCAGGGCCGAAGCGTAAACAACCTGGAAGTCCAGTTGTTCTTCGGTGGCGCCCAGGTTGTCGAACAGATCGAAGATCTGGTCCAGAACCCAGTCAGGACGCGCGCCCGGACGGTCAACCTTGTTGATGACCACGATTGGACGCAGGCCGGCTTCGAAAGCCTTCTTGGTCACGAAACGGGTTTGCGGCATAGGGCCGTCCTGGGCGTCGACCAGCAGCAGCACGGAGTCAACCATGGACATAACGCGCTCGACTTCGCCGCCGAAGTCGGCGTGGCCCGGGGTGTCCACGATGTTGATGTGGTAGCCGTTCCAGTTGATGGCGGTGTTTTTCGCCAGAATGGTAATGCCGCGCTCTTTTTCCTGGTCGTTGGAGTCCATCACGCGCTCGTCGTTGAGCTCGTTGCGCTCCAGGGTGCCGGATTGACGCAGGAGTTTGTCTACCAGGGTGGTCTTACCATGGTCAACGTGGGCAATGATGGCGATGTTGCGTAGATTTTCGATCACTTGTGTATCTCGATCAGAGGATTCGGTTTGCTGACAAGTCTTGGCAGCGATTGACAGTAGTGTCCGGCATGGCCGTTACAGCTTGACGGCGGTGTCGGGGGGCCGGTGACGCAGGCCACAGGCAAACAGCCCCGGGCACTTAGCTCGGTCGATAAACGCGCACATTGGCATGCCCCTCACTGAGCAAATGGTGAGCATGCAGGCGACTCATCACGCCTTTGTCGCAATACAGCAGGTACTGGCGAGTAGGGTCCAGTTCCTTGAAACGAGCGTTCACTGCGTAGAACGGCATCGTCTGTACCTCTATGCCGGCGAGCTCCAGCGGGTCATCCTCGGCGGCATCCGGATGACGGATGTCGATGACGATCTGACCGGCCAGCGCTTCGCTGACTTCTTCGATCTGCAAATCCTGGCCCAATTCGTCAATCACCCGATCGATCGGCACCAGTCTGGCGTTTGCGAGCGCACGCTCAAGCACCGCCATGTCGAATTCCTGCTCTTCGTGCTCGACCCGGCCACGCTTGGCGGCGGTCTTCGGGTTGACCGAGATGACGCCGCAGTATTCCGGCATGTGCCGGGCGAAATCACCGGTACCGATCTGGTCGGCCGTGTCGATGATGTCCTGCTTGTGGGCGACGATCAGCGGCCGCAGGACCAGTTTGTCGGTGACGCAATCGATGACCGACAGATTCGGCAGCGTCTGGCTCGACACCTGGGAAATCGCTTCACCGGTGACCAGCGCATCGATGTGCAGGCGTTCGGCAATGCTCGACGCTGCGCGCAACATCATACGCTTCAATACGACGCCCATATGACTGTCGTCGACCTTGCCGAGAATTTCGCCCAAGACTTCTTCGAACGGAACACTGACAAATAGCACGCGTTGCGAGCTGCCGTACTTCTTCCAGATGAAATGCGCGACTTCCATTACGCCCAATTCGTGGGCACGACCGCCCAGATTGAAGAAGCAGAAGTGCGTCATCAGGCCGCGACGAAGGATCTGGTACGCGGCAACGGTCGAGTCAAATCCGCCGGACATCAGCACCAGCGTTTGCTCCAGCGCACCGAGCGGGTAGCCGCCGATGCCATTGTGCTGGCTGTGAATCACGAACAACCGTTTGTCGCGAACTTCGATACGGACTTCGATTTCCGGCTGCTTCAGGTCGATTCCGGCGGCACCGCACTCACGGCGCAGCTTGCTGCCGACGTATTTTTCGATGTCCATCGAGCTGAACGCATGCTTGCCCGCACGCTTGCAGCGCACCGAAAAGATCTTCCCGGCCAATGCATCGCCGTAGTGCTGCTTGCACTTTTCGGTGATGTCGTCGAAGTCGCCCAGCGGGTACTCGTCGATCTGCAGAAAGTGCGCGATGCCCGGCATGCAGGTCAGGCGCTCGCCCATCTCTTTCAGGGCCTTGGGGTCAGTGACGCGGGTTTCCAGCTCGAGGTTGTCCCACACACCGTTCACCACCACGGCCGGGTCCAGGTCGCGGAGCACGGTGCGGATGTTCTTGGCCAGCTGGCGGATGAATTTCGTCCGGACAGGTCGGCTTTTGATGGTGATCTCGGGGAAGACTTTTACGATTAGTTTCATGAAAACAGCGCGCGCTGGGCCAGCCGAAAAAGGGGGGCGCGGATTATAGCGGAAATTGCTCAAGGTTTAACCAGTTAATGTGCAGAAGGTTTTGCACGCACCAAAACGGGTCATTTTACGATTTGAGCGCTACATTAAAGGGCGAGATTTTCGCCTTTAAGGCGCTTTCGACCTTTAGAAGCGTGAATTTGGGGCAAAAAACCCATGCTGGGGCACTGGCATGCAATTTGCTCCCTTGTGAGGCAGGTTGCCTTGGCAGAGTATTCGCGCCGGCATCACCACTATTAAGGGCATCCACTACCCGCCCTAATTCACCCGGAGGACACTATGTCGAAGTCGGTTCAACTCATCAAAGATCATGACGTCAAGTGGATTGATCTGCGCTTCACGGACACCAAAGGCACTCAGCACCACGTGACCATGCCGGCTCGCGATGCGCTGGAAGACGACTTCTTCGAAGTTGGCAAGATGTTCGACGGTTCCTCCATCGCTGGCTGGAAAGGCATCGAAGCCTCCGACATGATCCTGCTGCCGGACGACGAAACCGCCGTTCTGGACCCGTTCACCGAAGAGCCGACCCTGATTCTGGTCTGCGACATCATCGAACCTTCGACCATGCAAGGTTACGATCGCGACCCTCGCGCCATCGCCCGCCGCGCCGAGGAATACCTGAAGACCACCGGTATCGGTGACACCGTATTCGCCGGTCCAGAGCCAGAGTTCTTCATCTTCGACGAAGTGAAGTTCAAGTCCGACATCTCCGGTTCGATGTTCAAGATCTACTCCGAGCAAGGCTCGTGGATGTCCGACCAGGACGTGGAAGGCGGCAACAAAGGCCACCGTCCAGGCGTGAAAGGTGGCTACTTCCCGGTTCCGCCGTTCGACCACGACCACGAAATCCGTACCTCCATGTGCAACGCACTGGAAGAAATGGGCCTGACCGTTGAAGTTCACCACCACGAAGTGGCAACTGCCGGCCAGAACGAAATCGGCGTCAAGTTCAACACCCTGGTGAAGAAAGCCGACGAAACCCAGACCCTGAAGTACGTTGTACACAACGTTGCCGACGCTTACGGCCGCACCGCGACCTTCATGCCGAAGCCGCTGTACGGCGACAACGGTTCGGGCATGCACGTTCACATGTCCATCTCCAAAGATGGCAAGAACACCTTCGCGGGTGAAGGCTATGCCGGCCTGTCCGACACCGCCCTGTACTTCATCGGCGGCATCATCAAGCACGGTAAGGCCCTGAACGGCTTCACCAACCCGGCCACCAACTCCTACAAGCGTCTGGTGCCAGGCTTTGAAGCTCCGGTAATGCTGGCCTACTCGGCTCGCAACCGTTCCGCCTCGATCCGAATTCCTTACGTCAACAGCCCGAAAGGCCGTCGTATCGAAGCCCGCTTCCCGGATCCGGCTGCCAACCCGTACCTGGCGTTCGCAGCTCTGCTGATGGCCGGTCTGGACGGTATCCAGAACAAGATCCACCCAGGCGATGCTGCCGACAAGAACCTGTACGACCTGCCGCCTGAAGAGGCGAAAGAGATCCCGCAAGTTTGCGGCAGCCTGAAAGAAGCTCTGGAAGAGCTGGACAAGGGCCGTGCGTTCCTGACCAAGGGCGGCGTGTTCTCCGACGACTTCATCGACGCTTACATCGCGCTGAAATCCGAAGAAGAAATCAAGGTCCGCACCTTCGTACACCCACTGGAATATGAGCTGTACTACAGCTGCTGATCCGGTAGCGCCGCGCTACGTGGCGTGACAAAAAGAGGCCTCCTTCGGGAGGCCTTTTTTGTGCCCGCAATTTATCGCCTCTGATCGTTCCCACGCTCTGCGTGGGAACGCCTCAAGGGATGCTCCGCGTCCGGTGACGCGGAGTGTCACGGGCTGCATTCCCACGCAGAGCCTGGGAACGATCAACCGAATAATCTCTGGATGTGTGCAGGGTTGGGCCAACCGTCGCGACTGGCCTATGCTGCAACCCATCGTTTTCGTTTCCGGTCGATTTCATGGGTCGCACCCTTCTCTGTATTTTGCTGCTGATCGCCCTGCCCGCTGCCGCGCAGATCTACAAGTACACCGATGCCAGCGGCAACACGGTGTACAGCGATCACGCGCCGGACGGCGTGCAGGCGCAGCCGGTGGAGTTGCCGCCGCTCAACAGCGTCCAGCCTCAGGCACCGAGCGCACCCTCTTCAGACACCCCCAGCCCTGCGCCAGCACGCAATGCCTATGAAGTGCTTGAGCTGACCGGCCTGCCCACCGAAGAGGCCCTGCGCGCCAACAACGGCACCTTCACAATCAGCGTGCTGATCAAGCCGCGCCTGCAACCGCCGCATCAATTGCGTCTGCTGCTGGATGATGCGCCTTATGGCCAGCCGAGCAATGTGCCGATCCTGCAACTGGTGAACGTCGA
This sequence comes from Pseudomonas sp. GW456-12-1-14-TSB6, assembly GCF_059424205.1. Classification (NCBI taxonomy): domain Bacteria; kingdom Pseudomonadati; phylum Pseudomonadota; class Gammaproteobacteria; order Pseudomonadales; family Pseudomonadaceae; genus Pseudomonas; species Pseudomonas sp. GW456-12-1-14-TSB6. The sequence continues at coordinate 241,754 of NZ_JBWKZE010000004.1, read as the reverse complement.
CCGGGGCGAGCATCGGCTCGCGGTGCAGGTGATCAATGGCGAGGCGATCATTCAGCAGAGTCCGGCGCTGGTGTTCACCGTGCAGCGGGTGCACAAGCCATGACACGGGGATTGATTGCCTTGTGCCTGTCGCTGATCGCGTCTGGCGCATCGGCCGAGGTGTTCACTTACATCGACGCACAGGGCAATCGGGTCTACACCGATCAACCACGGGGCAACGCCAAGCGTGTACCGCTGGCCACCAGCAATCGCATGGCCTCGAACCCGACAGCTGCACCGGTCACGCCTTCGAACAAATCAGCAGAGCCGCCGCTGTTCCACTACGACATGTTGCGGGTGCTGATCCCCGAGCCGGACGCGACCATTCGCAGCAGCGCCGGAGAGCTGATCGTCAGCGTCACCAGCGAGCCGGGCCTGCAAAAAGGTCATTTGTATCGCCTGCTACTGGATGGCCAGGCCGTCGGCGAACCCGGCCTGAGCCCGGTGTTCCCGCTGAGCAACATCGATCGAGGCAGCCACAACCTGTCGGTGGAGATCCTCGACGCTCAGGGCCGAACCGTGGAGAAAACCGCCAACCAGCCGTTCCACATGCAGCGTATTTCCCTGGCGCAGAAACGTCAGGTCAAACCGTGCGTCAGCGCCGACTATGGCGTGCGCCCGGAATGCCCGCTGAAAGACAAACCCGCCGAACCGAAAAATCCTTTCCTGCGTTTCTTCTGACGTCGCTCAGCTTTGCGCACTATATTGGTGCAATACGCTGCACCGTACTCACATTCCAACCCATTTTGGTTCGAAAGTACCCGCCAGAGCGGTTTGACTGCCACGCAAACGAGCGTCAAACGCCCGTTTCAGGGGTTGAACGCTTCTTTTCGGAGCCTTGGTTTGGTTTTTGCATTTTCCTCGCATCAGCGCTGTATCCCTGCGCGCGCCATGCTCCAAAAGAGGTCCTCATGACCATCAGTGACGCACTGCATCGCTTGCTACTCGACAACCTGACCACCGCCACCATCCTGCTCGACAGCGAATTGCGCCTCGAGTACATGAACCCGGCGGCGGAGATGCTGCTGGCCATCAGCGGTCAGCGCAGCCATGGGCAGTTCATCAGCGAGCTGTTCACCGAGTCCACCGAGGCGCTCAATTCGTTGCGCCAGGCGGTGGAGCAGGCGCACCCGTTCACCAAGCGCGAAGCGATGCTCACCGCCCTCACCGGCCAGACCCTGACCGTGGATTACGCGGTGACGCCAATCCTCAGCAACGGCGCGACCCTGCTTTTGCTGGAAGTGCATCCCCGTGATCGCCTGTTGCGCATCACCAAGGAAGAGGCGCAACTGTCGAAACAGGAAACCAGCAAGATGCTGGTGCGCGGCCTGGCCCACGAGATCAAGAACCCGCTCGGCGGCATTCGTGGCGCCGCGCAACTGCTGGCCCGGGAACTGCCGGAAGACAGCCTGCGCGATTACACCAACGTCATCATCGAAGAGGCCGACCGCCTGCGCAATCTGGTCGACCGCATGCTCGGTTCGAACAAACTGCCGTCGCTGGCCTTGTGCAACGTCCACGAAGTGCTGGAGCGCGTCTGCCAACTGGTCGAGGCCGAAAGCCAGGGCTGCATCACGCTGGTGCGCGATTACGACCCGAGCATCCCCGATGTCCTGATCGACCGCGAACAAATGATTCAGGCGGTGTTGAATATTGTGCGCAACGCGATGCAGGCCATCAGCAGCCAGAACGAGCTGCGCCTGGGCCGCATCAGCCTGCGCACCCGCGCCATGCGCCAGTTCACCATCGGCCACGTCCGTCATCGCCTGGTGACCAAGATCGAGATCATCGACAACGGTCCGGGCATTCCGGCGGAACTGCAGGAAACCATCTTCTTTCCCATGGTCAGCGGCCGTCCGGACGGTACCGGGCTCGGCCTGGCCATCACCCAGAACATCATCAGCCAGCACCAGGGCCTGATCGAGTGTGACAGCCATCCAGGCCACACCACGTTCTCGATCTTTCTGCCACTGGAACAAGGAGCCACATCGACATGAGCCGTAGTGAAACCGTGTGGATCGTCGATGACGACCGTTCTATCCGTTGGGTTCTGGAAAAGGCCCTGCAACAGGAAGGCATGACCACCCAGAGCTTCGACAGTGCCGATGGCGTGATGAGCCGCCTCGCGCGCCAGCAGCCGGACGTGATCATCTCCGATATCCGCATGCCCGGCGCCAGCGGCCTGGACCTGCTGGCACGGATCCGCGAGCAGCACCCGCGGCTGCCGGTGATCATCATGACCGCTCATTCCGATCTGGACAGCGCTGTCGCCTCCTATCAGGGTGGCGCGTTCGAATACCTGCCCAAGCCGTTCGATGTCGACGAAGCCGTGTCACTGGTCAAACGTGCCAATCAGCACGCCCAGGAGCAGCAAGGCCTGGAAGTCGCCCCGACCCTGACCCGCACCCCGGAAATCATCGGCGAAGCGCCGGCGATGCAGGAGGTGTTTCGCGCCATCGGGCGCTTGAGCCACTCCAACATCACCGTGCTGATCAACGGTGAATCCGGCACCGGTAAAGAACTGGTGGCCCACGCCCTGCACCGCCACAGCCCGCGTGCGGCCTCGCCGTTCATCGCGCTGAACATGGCGGCGATCCCGAAAGACCTGATGGAATCCGAACTGTTCGGCCACGAAAAAGGCGCGTTCACCGGTGCGGCCAACCTGCGTCGCGGCCGTTTCGAACAGGCCGACGGCGGCACGCTGTTCCTCGATGAAATCGGCGACATGCCGGCGGACACCCAGACTCGCCTGCTGCGGGTGCTGGCCGATGGCGAGTTCTATCGCGTTGGCGGGCACGTGCCGGTCAAAGTCGATGTGCGGATCATCGCCGCGACCCACCAGAATCTGGAAACCCTGGTTCACGCCGGGAAATTCCGTGAGGACTTGTTCCACCGCCTCAACGTGATCCGCATCCACATCCCGCGCCTGTCGGACCGTCGCGAAGACATCCCGACCCTGGCCAAGCATTTCCTCAGCCGCGCCGCGCAAGAGCTGGCGGTGGAGCCGAAGCTGCTGAAAAGCGAGACCGAGGAATACCTGAAGAACCTGCCGTGGCCGGGCAACGTGCGTCAGCTGGAAAACACCTGCCGCTGGATCACCGTGATGGCGTCCGGGCGCGAGGTGCATATCAGCGACCTGCCGCCGGAACTGCTGAGCCTGCCGCAGGACTCGGCGCCAGTGACCAACTGGGAACAGGCGCTGCGCCAATGGGCCGATCAGGCCCTGGCACGCGGGCAGTCGAGCCTGCTCGACAGCGCGGTGCCGGCGTTCGAGCGAATCATGATCGAAACGGCTCTGAAGCACACCGCCGGGCGTCGTCGCGACGCTGCGGTGCTGCTGGGCTGGGGCCGGAACACCCTGACCCGCAAGATCAAGGAACTCGGCATGAAGGTCGATGGCGGGGATGATGACGAGGGCGATGAAGGCTGAGATTCAGCGCCAACCTGCACCGCCGCAAGGCACCGTGACCCTTAATCGGGCACGGTCACCGGTCCGGGCTTGCACTGTAAACAGCTGAAAATCCCAACCTGTAAAAAGACGAAGGCCCCGTACTACGGGGCCTTCGTCATTGTGTGGGGCTTTTTTGTTTCAAAACGAGAAAAACTGGCACGCCCCCTGCAATAACTCCATCAGGTGATTCGATTCACCCACCCTTTCGGGGGCCTTGGTACAGGCAGGCCGGGGATTCCCCTCTTTACACCGGACTCATCGAGTCCACCCTTTTGGGGCCCTTGATACAGGCAGGTCAGGGGTTCCTTCTTTACACCGGCTCAGAACGCGATGCGATGAGCCCGCCCGTTTCGGGAACCTTGGTACAGGCAGGCCGGGGATTCCCTCTTTTATTGCTCCCGGAGATGGATCTCCAGCCGCCAGCGGTCATCGACCGCCTGGCCGGCCCAGTCGCCCTGCAGCGGCCGCGCCGCAACCAGCGTCAGCAACAATCCACCGTCACTCAAGCGCGTCCGCCAGTTCACGTCCTTGCCGTTGAACTTGAGCCGGCCTTTCTGCGCCTGGCCTTCGGCCTCGAACAACAGCGCAACGCTGCCATCGACGATCTCGCCATGCAGCTTCGGCTCGTTGTTGAACCAGACCGCCAGACCGCCATCGATCACCTCGACCTGCTGCAAAACGGTCGGGTCAGGCGTGGTCAAACGGCCGATCATCATCCCGACCATCACACCGACGATCGCCAGTGAGGCCATCACCCGCGGGAATAGTTTCGAACGCGGATCCGCTTGCGGCGTAGAATGCGCGTCATCTTTACCTTCGGAGCCGTGCATGTTTCACGTCATCCTTTTTCAACCGGAAATTCCGCCGAACACCGGCAACGTTATCAGGCTGTGCGCCAACAGCGGCTGCCACCTGCATTTGATCGAACCGCTGGGTTTCGAGATGGACGACAAGCGCTTGCGCCGCGCCGGTCTCGACTACCACGAGTATGCCACCTTGCAGCGCCATGCCGACCTCGCCAGTTGCCTCGAAAGCCTCGGTCATCCACGGCTGTTCGCCTTCACCACCAAGGGTTCGCGGCCGTTTCACGATGCCGCGTTCGTCCCCGGCGATGCGTTCATCTTCGGCCCGGAAAGCCGTGGCCTGCCGCCGGAAGTGCTCGACGCCCTGCCCGGCGAACAGCGCTTGCGCCTGCCGATGCGCGAAGGCTGCCGAAGCCTGAACCTGTCCAATACCGTGGCAGTGGCCGTTTATGAAGCGTGGCGGCAGAACGACTTCAAATAACACCGCCCAAGAAGACACCGCTGATCGTTCCCACGCTCTGCGTGGGAATGCCTCTGGGGACGCTCCGCGTCCAGTGACGCGGAGCGTCACGGGCTGCATTCCCACGCGGAGCGTGGGAACGATCAGCACAGGAACGATCAGCCAAGAAAAAAGCGCCTGTAACGGCGCTTTTTTCGGTGTTGCATCGACCGCTTACTGAACAGTCGGAGTTTCGCCGGATTCCTGCATGCGCTGCAGCTCTTGCGCGTACAGGGCGTCGAAGTTCACCGGGGCCAGCATCAGGGCCGGGAACGAACCGCGGGTCACCAGGCTGTCCAGGGTTTCGCGCGCGTACGGGAACAGGATGTTCGGGCAGAACGCACCCAGGGTGTGGCTCATGGAAGCCGCGTCCAGGTTCTTGATCAGGAAGATACCGGCCTGTTGCACTTCAGCGATGAAGGCCACTTCTTCACCGTTTTTCACGGTGACGGACAGGGTCAGCACGACTTCGTAGAAATCACCTTCCAGGGCTTTCTGGCGGGTGTTCAGATCCAGAGAGACCGCCGGATCCCACTGCTGGCGGAAGATCGCCGGGCTTTTCGGGGCTTCGAAGGACAGGTCGCGTACGTAGATGCGCTGCAAGGAGAATTGCGGTGCGGTTTCTTCTTCGCTGGCTGCAGTGTTCTGTTGGTCAGTCATCTCAGATCCTTTCTGATCTTGGGTCTTTTAGGGTTCTTTACGTGTGCAGCAGGTCAGGCCTTGAGCAGCGCGTCGAGCTTGCCGGCGCGCTCCAGGGCATACAAATCATCACATCCGCCGACGTGGGTATCGCCGATCCAGATTTGCGGCACGGACGTGCGTCCGGCCTTCTGGGCCATGGCGGCGCGCACCTGCGGCTTGCCATCGACCTTGATCTCTTCGAAGGCCACGCCTTTGTTCGCGAGCAGGTACTTGGCGCGCGAGCAGTAAGGGCAGTAATCGCTGGAGTAGACGATGACGTTGCTCATGTCACTTCACCAACGGCAGGTTGTCGCCTTTCCAGCTGGAAATCCCGCCGGACAGCTTGGCAGCGGTAAAGCCGGCCTTCATCAGCTCGCGGGCGTGGGTGCCGGCGGTCTGGCCCAGCGCGTCGACCAGAATGATGGTCTTGGCCTTGTGTTTTTCCAGCTCGCCGATGCGGGCGGCCAGTTTGTCCTGGGGAATGTTCACCGCGCCAACGATGTGACCGGCGGCGTAGTCCTTGCTCGGACGGATGTCCACCACCACGCCGGCTTCCTTGTTGACCAGTGCGGTCAGCTCGCCCGTGCTCAGGCTTTTACCGCCGCCCTGCACCGTATGCGCCAGCAGCAAAGCCAGCAGTACGACGAAGATACCGACAAGAATGTAGTGGTTAGTGGCAAATTCAATCAGGTGAGCAACCATCGAAGGAGGTTCCAGGGCGTTAAAATGTCGGCCAGTATACACAGCCACTATGGTCGGCCAAACCCCGTCCGGCGGTGACGCCGCCGGAACTTCGCTTTAAACTCCAACTCCCTTTTCCATCGCCCTCTTCTTATTAGCCACGAGTGGATTCCATGACTACCACGCCTAAACCTTTGGTCCTGATGATTCTCGACGGCTTCGGTCACAGCGACAGCCCCGAATCCAACGCCGTCTATGCGGCCAAAAAGCCTGTGCTGGATCGCCTGTGGGCCACCGTGCCGAATGGCTTGATCTCGGGCAGCGGCATGGACGTCGGTCTGCCGGACGGCCAGATGGGCAACTCTGAAGTCGGCCACATGAACCTCGGCGCCGGCCGCGTGGTGTATCAGGACTTCACCCGTGTGACCAAAGCGATCCGCGACGGCGAGTTCTTCGAGAACCCGACCATCTGCGCCGCCGTGGACAAGGCCGTGGCCGCCGGCAAGGCCGTGCACTTCATGGGCCTGCTGTCGGATGGCGGCGTTCACAGCCACCAGGATCACCTGATCGCCATGGCCGAACTGGCCTTCAAGCGCGGCGCCGAAAAGATCTACCTGCACGCCTTCCTCGACGGCCGTGACACGCCGCCGAAAAGCGCCGCCTCGTCGATCGAACTGCTCGATGCGACCTTCCAGGCCCTCGGCAAGGGCCGCATCGCCAGCCTGATCGGCCGCTACTACGCCATGGACCGCGACAACCGCTGGGATCGCGTGGCCCAGGCCTACAATCTGATCGTTGACGGCAAGGGCGAATTCAACGCCGCCACCGCCCAGGAAGGGCTGGAAGCCGCTTACGCCCGTGGCGAGAGCGACGAATTCGTCAAGGCCACCAGCATCGGTGAGCCGGTGAAAGTCGAAGACGGCGATGCCGTGGTGTTCATGAACTTCCGCGCCGACCGCGCCCGCGAGCTGAGCCGCGTGTTTGTCGAAGACGGTTTCCAGGAATTCGAGCGCGCACGCCAGCCAAAAGTGCAGTACGTGGGACTGACCCAGTACGCCGCCAGCATCCCGGCCCCCGCAGCCTTTGCCCCGGGCAGCCTGGAAAACGTGCTCGGCGACTATCTGGCGAAAAACGGCAAGACCCAACTGCGCATCGCCGAAACCGAGAAGTACGCCCACGTGACCTTCTTCTTCTCCGGCGGCCGCGAAGAACCGTTCCCGGGCGAAGAGCGCATCCTGATCCCGTCGCCAAAAGTCGCCACGTATGACTTGCAGCCGGAAATGAGCGCTCCGGAAGTCACTGATCGCATCGTCGAGGCCATCGAGAACCAGCGCTACGACGTGATCGTGGTCAACTACGCCAACGGCGACATGGTCGGCCATAGCGGCGTGTTCGAAGCCGCAGTGAAAGCCGTGGAATGCCTGGACACCTGCGTCGGCCGCATCGTCGAAGCCCTGGAAAAAGTCGGCGGCGAAGCGCTGATCACCGCCGACCACGGCAACGTCGAGCAGATGGCCGACGAATCCACCGGGCAAGCGCATACCGCGCACACCACCGAACCGGTGCCGTTCATCTATGTCGGCAAGCGTGACCTGAAAGTCCGCGAAGGCGGCGTGCTGGCGGACGTGGCGCCAACCATGCTGAAACTGTTGGGCCTGGAAAAACCGGCGGAAATGACTGGCACTTCGATTCTGGTCTGATATCAAAAACGCCCTGTAATCAGCCTGAAACGGCTTTTTATGACGAACGCCTCAAAGCAGTTGGCTTTGAGGCGTTTTTTTTGCCGCGTCGGGCGGGCATACTAGGCCGTCCCTTACCCTGGTGCCGCCCGCCTCTATGCTTCGCGTCCTGATCGCCCTCGCTCTGACATGCCTGCTCCAACCGGCCTTCGCGGATGAGCGCGCGCAAACCCAACAGCAACTGGACGCCACGCGCCAGGACATTGCCGAGCTGAAAAAACTGCTGGGCAAGCTCCAGGAGGAAAAATCCGGGGTACAAAAGGAGCTCAAGGGCACCGAAACCGAGATGGGCAAGCTCGAGAAGCAGGTCGAAGCCCTGCAGAAAGAGCTCAAGAAGAGCGAGTCCGAGCTGCAGCGGCTCGATGCGGAGAAAAAAAAACTCCAGAGCGCGCGCACTGAACAGCAGCGACTGATCGCCATCCAGGCCCGCGCCGCCTACCAGAACGGTCGCCAGGAATACCTCAAACTGCTGCTCAACCAGCAGAATCCCGAGAAATTCGCCCGCACCCTCACCTATTACGACTACCTGAGCCAGGCTCGCCTGGAACAGCTGAAGAGCTTCAACGAAACCTTGCGCCAACTGGCCAATGTCGAAAAGGACATCGGCGTGCAGCAGGCGCAGTTGCTGGCGCAGCAAAGCGATCTCGACACTCGGCGCGAAGCGCTCGACAAGGTCCGCAAGGAGCGCCAGCAGGCCCTTGCCAAGCTCAATGACGACGTGAAAGCCCGAGACCAGAAACTGGCCGCCCGCGAGCAGGATCAGGCAGACCTGTCTAAAGTCCTTAAAACCATTGAAGAAACCCTGGCCCGCCAGGCTCGTGAGGCAGAAGAAGCGCGACAGAAAGCGCTCATCGCCCAGCAGGAAGCCGAAAAAAAGCGCTTGCGTGAGGCCGAGGCGGAAAACTCCGACGCCCCACGCAAACCGGTCAGATCGACACCCGGCGCCCTGGTATCCAGCGGCGGCGAGACCTTCGGTGGCCCTTTTGCATCAAGTCGGGGAAAACTTCCATGGCCGGTTGATGGTCGACTGCTGGCACGCTTCGGCGAAACCCGTGGCGACGATGCCCGCACCAAGTGGGACGGCGTGATGATCAGCGCCTCCGCCGGCAGCCAGGTGCATGCCGTACACGGCGGGCGCGTGGTGTTTGCCGACTGGCTGCGCGGTGCCGGGCTGCTGGTGATTCTCGACCACGGCAACGGTTTTCTGAGTCTTTACGGTCACAACCAGACGCTACTGAAGTCGGCAGGTGACGTGGTAAAAGCCGGTGAGTCCATCTCCACTGTGGGTAACAGTGGCGGCCAGGACACACCAGCGCTGTATTTCGCAATTCGTCAGCAGGGTCACCCGAGTGATCCGGCGCAATGGTGCCGTGCGCAAGGATAAGCACGCCATCTAATTCAGGAGTTCGTTCGACATGCTGCATTTGTCCCGCCTTACCTCGCTGGCCCTGACGATCGCCCTGGTGATCGGCGCGCCTCTGGCGTTTGCCGCTCAACCGGCTCCGGCCGTCGCTCCGGCAGGTACTGCCGCGACTTCCAAGGCGCCGTTGCCGCTGGAAGAGCTGCGCACCTTTGCCGAGGTCATGGACCGGATCAAGGCCGCCTATGTCGAACCGGTGGACGACAAGACCCTGCTGGAAAACGCGATCAAGGGCATGCTCAGCAACCTCGATCCGCACTCCGCCTACCTGGGCCCAGAAGACTTCGCCGAGTTGCAGGAAAGCACCAGCGGCGAGTTCGGTGGTCTGGGCATCGAGGTCGGCGCCGAAGACGGCTTCATCAAGGTCGTGTCGCCAATCGACGACACTCCGGCGTCGAAGGCCGGCATCCAGGCCGGCGACTTCATCGTCAAGATCAACGGCGCACCGACTCGCGGCCAGACCATGACCGAAGCCGTGGACAAGATGCGTGGCAAGATCGGCCAGAAGATCACCCTGACCCTGGTGCGCGACGGCGGCACGCCGTTCGACGTGACCCTGGCCCGCGCGGTGATTCAGGTGAAGAGCGTCAAGGCACAGCTGCTCGAATCCGGCTATGGCCTGATCCGCATCACCCAATTCCAGGTCAAGACCGGCGAAGAGGTTTCCAAGGCCCTGGCCAAGCTGCGCAAGGACAACGGCAAGAAGCTCAACGGCATCATCCTCGACCTGCGCAACAACCCGGGTGGTGTGCTGCAGGCAGCGGTGGAAGTGGTCGATCACTTCATCACCAAAGGCCTGATCGTCTACACCAAGGGCCGAATCGCCAATTCCGAACTGCGCTTCTCCGCCACCGGCAAGGACGAAAGCGAAGCGGTGCCGATGGTCGTGCTGATCAACGGTGGCAGCGCTTCGGCCTCGGAAATCGTCGCCGGCGCCCTGCAGGACCAGAAACGCGCCGTGGTCATGGGCACCACCAGTTTCGGCAAGGGCTCGGTGCAGACCGTGCTGCCGCTGAACAACGACCGCGCGCTGAAGATCACCACGGCGCTGTACTTCACACCGAACGGCCGTTCGATCCAGGCCCAGGGCATCGTCCCGGACATCGAAGTGCGCCGCGCCAAGATCACCAACGAGGCGGACAGCGACTACTTCAAGGAAGCCGATCTGCAAGGTCACCTGGGCAACGGCAATGGCGGCGCGGACAAACCGACCGGCTCCGGCGGCAAGGCCAAGGCGATGCCGCAGGATGACGATTACCAGTTGGCCCAGGCCCTGAGCCTGCTCAAAGGCCTGAGCATCACGTCCGGCCGTTGAGGATGTCTTTGCGTTTCCTCTTCGTCCTGCTGTGCTGTCTGGCGGGTGCTGCTCACGCAGAACCTGCCAGACCCACACCTCAAAAAGCCTACCTGACACTGATCATCGACGACCTGGGGCAGAACCTGCCCCGGGATCGCCGGGTGCTGGCCCTGCCCGGGCCTGTCACCACCGCGATCATGCCCGACACCCCGCACGCCACCGAATTCGCCCGCGAAGCCCATCGCGCCGGCAAGGTCGTGATCCTGCACATGCCGATGGACCCGGCCACCGGCCCGTTCGCCTGGCATCCCGAGCTGCCCATCGAAGAACTCGAAAAACGCCTGAATGCCGCGTTCAAAATGGTCCCCTACACCGCCGGCATCAACAACCACATGGGCAGTCGCATGACCGCACAGCCGGTGGCCATGGCGTGGTTGATGGGGGAGTTGCAGCGCCGCCACAAGTTCTTCGTCGACAGCCGCACCAGCGCCCGGACCGTGGCTGCGCAGCAGGCGCAGAAGATCGATCTGGCGAGTGTTTCGCGGGATGTGTTTCTCGATGACGAGCGCACAGAAGCGGCGATCCTGACTCAATTGCAGACAGCGATCAGTCTGGCGCACAAACAGGGTTCGGCCGTGATGATCGGGCACCCTTATCCACAGACGCTGGCAGTGCTGGAGCGGGAACTGCCGAAGTTGAAAGCCCAAGGTATTGAGTGGATCGACATCAAGCAGATGATCAGTGTGCGCAGCAATCGCGCCACGGCCGCGCATGGCAAAGACGGGATTTATCGGTAACAAACCGACACACGCCCATAAATAGTTACCGCCTGGCGCCTGCCCTCTTTCCGGATAGTCAGACCTGCCACAGGTCGCAACTCTTTCGAGTTGCCATTCAATTATCAGGATTGACTATGACTACCAACGACAGTGCTTCATTGCGAGACAGGCCAATGGAGCCGATCAGGCTCGACAACCTGCTGATCAACTTCACCAGCGAATTCAACCGTATCTGGAACAGCAACGGCACACGGGCCAGGCCCGCCACCTTCTGGCGCCCTGCGCCGGCTCCCGATCTTCTGCCGGGATACTTTCCGCTGGGAGACATCCTCGTCCCCAACAACACCTCCATCAACGGCGAAATTGTCGCCGCAGTGGTCTGCGAGGCAACGTTACAAGACCACGGTAACACCAGGGGCAAAGCACTCAGCCGACCCACCGACTTCGAACTTGTCTGGAAAGAATCCGGATCGGGAGCCGCCATGCGCACTTCGATCTGGCGTCCGATTGCGCCGCAAGGCTATGTCGCACTGGGTATGACCTGCTCCAGCGATCACGGCAAACCCTCACTCAACGCCATCCGTTGCGTCAGGGCCGATCTGGTCGTTGCTGCCGACCTCGGCGATCTGCTCTGGGATGACAAAGGCAGTGGTGCAAAGCTGAACTTCAGCGCCTGGAGCATTGATCCCCCGACCGCCGCGGCGGGCGAAATCTGCTTTGCGCCCGGTACCTTTATTGGCGCCCCGAGCCACAACAAACCGACAACCGGCCCTTTCGCGTATGCACTACGGATACCGATTCCGGTTCAAGTCAGCGCACCTGCAGAAGCTCCGGTACTGACTGCACACATCAATCCCGAAAGCGCAGTGGCGAAGGTCACGCAGACTGCCCGCCTGCCGTGGTTTGCAGTCAGCGATCACGCTCAACCCAATGATGGATTTCTCCACTCGCGTTACTACGATCTGAAAAGAACCGACCAATATGTGCTGGTCGGGTACGGCCGAAATACCACGGAGCAGGCTCAGTCGATCAAATGGAAAGCGCCAAGGGCGCAAAATGCAGCGGCCATGCGGCTATTCAATCGCCATACCGCCGTGGAATTCACCAAGGCCTGGCCGGCTGCGATGCCCAGTGATATCCGGGCAACAAAGTTCTCGGCGTGCCTGCCGCGGGATTTCACTCACACCGAAACGTCCTCCAGCGAGTGGAGCGAATCAGGCTCTCGGGTCGTCATCGCCATGGCGGCAAAACTCAAATCGGTCGCGGTGTATCAGATGGAAAGCCACTACGAGCTGGTACGGGAGGATGGCACTGAAGTCACCGTCCCGCTTGGTTACACCGATGACACCCGTCTTGTCATGAGTGAATACCCACCAGAAGCCGTCGAGACAGTAACCCCGATGCCTGTCATGGCGGCAAACCCGTCGACGGAAGCCATCACGAGCGGCGCCGACGTTGTTGCGCAATCGTCGCCGGGCTCGTCGACCGCTACAGATAGCGCCCCATGATTTCGTCGACCACGCCTTCCTTGCGCATCTGATCGAGCGCGGTTTGAAGCTTGGCAACGGCTTCGTCCGGTACGTCCTTGTTCAGTGCCAGATACAACTCGGCGCTGTTGAAGCGCAGTACGGTTTTCAGCCCGGTCACGCCATCCTGCCGCGCCAGATAGCGCCCGGCCGGGTCGCCGGTGGCCCACAGGTCGATCTGGCCGCTGACCAGTTTTCTGGCGTTGTCCTGATCACGCAGCACCAATGCCGGCTTCAACCCCTGCTTGGTCAGGGTCTCGGCAATCGCATCGCCCTTGTAGGCGCCGATCTTGTATTTGCGCGCGTCGTTGAGGGTTTCGAGAGTGATCTTGCTGTCGGCCTTGGCCAGCATGACCCAGTCGTCCGGGCCTATCGGGCCGACCCATTTGAAGAGTTTTTCGCGGTCCGGCAGTCGCGCCATGACGAACGCACCGTAACCGGGATTCTCCAGTGCCAGCTTGTAGACCCGCTCCCAGGGGAAGCGCAGGGTCAGGCTGTAACTGATGCCGGCACGCTTGAACATCTCGCGCACGATATCCGTGGCGATACCGTTGATGTTTTCGTCCTGGGCGAAATTCTTGCCGTTCTTCGCCATGTTGTACGGCGGGAAGTTTTCGGTGAGGAGCACCAGATCGGTGTCGGGACTTTCTTCGGCGTGGCCGGTGTTGATCAACAACACGGAGGCGCTGGCGAGGGCGAGAAGCAGGCGTTTGATCATGTCGGGCTACCGAAATCCATGGCGTGCCCAAGAGTGCCTTGGGTACGCCATGCTGTCTACTGGCGTTATGACTTCATACCGATAAGATCTTCCATACCTGGAAAACCAGGCCTTGGGTAGTACATAACTAACACCGCCCCGCTCTTGATCCCTGGTTTATTGGCGTTACCAGCACCACCGTGGTGTTTTAACCGATAACTCAAGAGCGTTAACGATGTATTCAATCAAATTACTGTTGTTCGCCACATTAGGATTGTTCTGTGCCACCTGCATGGCGACCAATCACGACTACGGCGAAGGCGTTAAGCGTCTGTTACCTGCAATCCCCCTGGATAACCGCGATGGCTCACGCGATCACTGGCAGGGTATCGGTCGCCTGACGACCGCCCACACTTGCACCGCTACCTTGCTTGATACACTGGAAAAAACTGGCGTCCAGCGCCCTCCGGCTTATGTTCTGACTGCTGGCCATTGCATCAACTTGTCCAACGGCCAAATCATGCAAAACCAACCCCTACAAGGAACCATGACGTTCAACTACTTTGACGATGTCGAAAAACATAAAACCTACAACCTGAAAAATGTGAAATGGCGCAGCATGCAAGGTGTCGACATCGCCATCGTCCAACTTGACGTCAGCCTGAAAACACTTATGGAAGATGGTATAAAACCTCTAAAACTGGCCACAGGCACACCAGCCCTGAATTCGGAGGTTCTGGTTGTGGGAGCGCCACAGTATCGAACGCTCGAAATGACAGCTTGTACGCTTAAATCCGCTCCGGACATCATTGAAGGAGATTGGGTGTGGCGTAATAACTTCAAGACTCGCTGCAAGAGTATTAAAGGAGGCGTCTCAGGAGCACCGCTGCTTGATCGCTACACCAATGAAATCATCGGTGTCGTGGGTACTGGTAACGAGCATCCGCCCATAGCTCCTTGCGACCTGAACGAACCCTGTATACCAACGAGAAAAGGTTACTCTGCAATCCAAGGCAATCTTTACGGAAGTCTCGTACCCCACCTGAGAAGTTGCTTCCGATCTGGCTTTCTATTTGAAAACTACTGCGAACTCTATCCGACATTCAATGTAGAAACAGACAAGCCAACCTCCGCCAAATACAAGAAAATCAAGATATCGGAAAGCGGCCATGCCATAGCACCGACTTGGGATTACCGATTCTCGATCGACACAGCGTTCTATCGTCACAAGACAGTACGCGTGGCAAAACAATGCGAAAACCCCTTGCACTATTCCGCCGCGATCAGTTCCGAAAACTCCATCATCAATACCAAGATAGGTTCCAGAACCGGGCGTTATTTCCTTTGCATCATTGGCACAAACTCTTCCAGGTCAGAGTTACCGCCAGGACTCTTACGAAATGCCTTGTCGCTGCCTATCGTTCTGATTGAGGACGAAATCGTTGCGCTTCCTGATCTCAACCTGAAAAAAAGACCCACTTATATTTTGGTGACTTCGGAAGGGGCAAGCAAAATGTACTCCTACAAAGTCGGTCCATCCGACAGCATTGACTGTCAAGCCCCCGATGGATTCAGCCCAAAGTCGGAGTATATGGAAGTCTATCTTCACAAAAAGGATTTGCCTGCCACTCTATGCAGTGTTGCGTATGACCGATCAGATGACAGGTCAGAGGTAAGGGTTGACCAGTTCGACACGCTTTAACTCTCCAGACCTGCATCCCCTTTGAAGCGACTACTCCAAAGGGGATGCTTGCTAGCGCATCACGATGCCGCGATGGGCCATGTAGGCCTTGGCTTCCTGCACGGTGTATTCGCCGAAGTGGAAAATACTCGCCGCCAATACTGCGCTGGCGTGGCCTTCAAGGATGCCGTCCGCCAGATGCTGCAGGTTGCCGACGCCGCCGGAAGCGATCACCGGAATCCCCAGCGCATCGCTAATGGCGCGGGTCACGCCGAGGTCGAAGCCGTTTTTCATGCCGTCCTGATCCATGCTGGTCAGGAGGATTTCACCGGCACCCAGGCCTTCCATTTTCTTCGCCCACTCGACCGCGTCGAGGCCGGTCGGCTTGCGGCCGCCGTGGGTGAAGATCTCCCAGCGCGGGGTTTCGCCCGGGCCCGAAACCTTCTTCGCATCGATGGCGACGACAATGCATTGCGAGCCGAAATGCTGCGCCGCTTCGCCGACAAATTCCGGGTTGAACACGGCAGCGGTGTTGATCGACACCTTGTCCGCACCGGCGTTGAGCAGGTTGCGGATGTCCTGCACGGTACGTACGCCACCGCCGACGGTCAGCGGGATAAACACCTGGCTGGCCATGCGCTCGACGGTGTGCAGCGTGGTGTCACGGCCATCGACACTGGCGGTGATGTCGAGAAAGGTAATCTCGTCGGCACCCTGCTCGTCGTAGCGACGGGCGATTTCCACCGGGTCGCCGGCGTCACGGATGTTCTCGAACTTCACACCTTTGACGACCCGGCCGTTGTCCACGTCCAGGCAAGGGATGATACGTTTGGCCAGCGCCATGGTCAGTCCTCAGCCTTGGTACGAGTCGCAGAAAGCTTGCGCTTCGGCGACGTCGAGAGTGCCTTCGTAGATCGCCCGGCCGGTGATGGCGCCGATGATGCCCGGTGCCTTGGCATCGAGCAGCGACTTGATGTCACCGAGGTTGTGAATGCCGCCGGAAGCGATCACCGGGATCCTGGTGGCAGCCGCCAGCGCCGCGGTGAACGGTACGTTGCAGCCCTGCATCATGCCGTCTTTGGCGATGTCGGTATAAACGATCGAGGACACGCCGTCGGCTTCGAACTGTTTGGCCAGGTCGATGACCTGCACGGTGCTGATTTCAGCCCAGCCATCGGTGGCGACAAAACCGTCTTTGGCATCCAGACCAACGATGATCTTGCCCGGGAACGCACGGCAGGCTTCAGCGACGAACGCCGGATCCTTCACCGCTTTGGTGCCGATGATCACGTAGCTGACGCCAGCCTTGACGTAGTGCTCGATGGTTTCCAGCGAACGGATGCCGCCGCCGATCTGGATCGGCAGGGTCGGGTAGCGCTTGGCGATCGCGGTCACCACTTCGCCGTTGACCGGCTGGCCTTCGAAAGCGCCGTTCAGGTCGACCAGATGCAGACGACGGCAGCCGCCCTCCACCCACTTGGCAGCCATGCTCACCGGGTCATCGGAGAACACTGTGGAATCTTCCATGCGGCCCTGGCGCAGACGTACGCAGGCACCGTCTTTGAGATCGATAGCGGGAATAATCAGCATGCTTTTTCCTTCGTCAAAAGAGCTGCAAGCTGCAAGCCATAAGCTGCAAGCGCGCACGCGTGTGTACTTCTTGCAGCTTGCAGCTTGAAGCTTGCCGCTGCCCTAATTCTTCTCGAGCGCCCACAGGTCGCTTTCGATGCTTTCAAACCGCTCCTTGAGGTGGGTCTGCACATCGAAAATCGCCCTGTTGTAATAGTGCGGAGCAATTTCGCGGGTAAACAGCTCAAGAATTTCCGCCGCCTCGAACGAACCCAGGTCCAGTTCGAAACGATCCTCCATGAACCGCTGAATCTTGCGGTTGGCCTCGTTCTCCTGCTCGGGAGTAAGGGTCAGGATCGGCGGTTTGGATTTCTTGACGGCCATTTACCAGCGACCGTCCCACGCCGCGAAGTTCTGCAGCAATTGCAGGCCATGGGTATGGCTCTTCTCCGGGTGGAACTGCACGGCGAAACGCGAACCTTCGGCCAGTGCCGCGGCGAAATCGACGCCGTAATGACCGCTGCCGACCACCTGCCGCGGGTTGCCGGCGGCGATGTAGTAGCTGTGCACGAAGTAGAAACGCGCCAGGTCCGGAATGTTGTGCCACAGCGGGTGATCCACCGCCTGCTTCACTTCGTTCCAGCCCATGTGCGGGACTTTCAGGTGCTCGCCGTCTTCATGCAGGTCCTTGCCGAAGAACTTCACCGCGCCCGGGAACAGGCCGATGCAGTCGACGCCGTCGTTTTCTTCGCTGGAGTCGAGCAAGGCTTGCATGCCGACGCAGATGCCGAGGAACGGACGATCCTGGCTGACTTCACGCACCAGCGAGTCGAAACCGAGGCGACGGATCTCCGCCATGCAATCGCGAATCGCACCGACACCGGGGAACACCACGCGGTCGGCTTCGCGGATCACTGCCGCATCGCTGGTGATCAGCACCTTGCCGGCACCGACGTGCTCGAGGGCCTTGGCCACCGAGTGCAGGTTGCCCATGCCGTAGTCGATAACTGCAACCGTCTGCATTACAGGACGCCCTTGGTCGAAGGCATCTGGCCGGCCATGCGCTCGTCCAGCTCGACGGCCATGCGCAGCGCGCGGCCGAAAGCCTTGAACACGGTTTCGATCTGGTGGTGAGTGTTGGTGCCGCGCAGGTTGTCGATGTGCAGGCTGACCAGCGCGTGGTTGACGAAGCCCTGGAAGAATTCCTGGAACAGGTCGACGTCGAAGCCGCCAACGGTGGCGCGGGTGTACGGCACGTGCATCTGCAGACCCGGACGGCCGGAGAAGTCGATCACCACGCGCGACAGCGCTTCATCGAGCGGCACGTAGGCGTGGCCGTAGCGACGGATGCCTTTCTTGTCGCCAATGGCTTGCGCGAAGGCCTGGCCGAGGGTGATACCGACGTCTTCCACCGTATGGTGGTCGTCGATATGCAGATCGCCCTTGCATTGGATATCCAGGTCGATCAGCCCGTGACGGGCGATCTGATCCAGCATGTGCTCAAGAAAAGGAACACCGATATCGAATCGGGCCTTTCCGGTGCCATCAAGGTTGATCGAGGCTTTGATCTGGGTTTCCAGAGTGTCGCGCTCGACAGACGCCTTACGTTCGGCCATCACCAGCTCCGCAAAATCATTGGGCGAAAAAGGCAGCCATTATAGGGGCGCGGGGCCGAAACAGAAACACGATAGGTGGAATGACTGACGGATAGAACCCCGCGCTGTCGGGGATAGACATGTCCATACAAGCGTTCAATGGCACTGATCGCTCCCACGCTCTGCGTGGGAGTGCAGCCCCGGACGCTCTGCGTCCACTTCGAATGTGACGCAGAGCGTCACAGGGAGACATTCCCACGCAGAGCGTGGGAACGATCAGGTGTAAACGAACTTAGTGGAACAGAACCGCCGTCTTCTGCAGGGTCACCCACACACCCCACGCCAACGGAATCCCCACCACCAGCCACGCAGCGATCGCCAACGGCTTGCTGCCCGGCGCGGCTTTCCACTCCAGCACGGTGCTGCCGTCAGCACCCTTGTCGTGGCCCAGCGCCTGTTCGGCAGCCAGTTCGGCGTCGGTCATGAAGTACTTGTCGGCCACCGGGCGTACCAGCAGGTTGCACAGGAAACCCAGCACCAGCAGGCCGGCGAGGATGTACAGGGTGATGTCGTAAGCGGCGGCGCGTTCAACGCCGATGCTCAGCTGATACTCACGCAGGTAGTTCACCAGCACCGGACCCAGCACGCCAGCGGCAGCCCAGGCGGTCAGCAGACGACCGTGGATCGCGCCCACCATCTGCGTACCGAACAGGTCGGCCAGATACGCCGGAACGGTGGCGAAACCACCGCCGTACATCGACAGGATGATGCAGAACGCCGCCACGAAAAGCGCAACGTTGCCCAGGTGACCGAGGTTCGGGATCAGCGCGTACAGCGCAAAACCCAGTGCGAAGAACACGAAGTAAGTGTTCTTGCGGCCCAGGTAGTCCGAGAACGAGGCCCAGAAGAAACGACCACCGATGTTGAACAGGCTCAGCAGACCGGTGAAACCGGCCGCAATTGCAGCGATGGAAGCCAGTTGACCGGCGTCCAGCTGACCGAACGGCAGATCGTTACCCAGCAGCTTGCCACCGAACACTTCCTGCAACAGTGGCGAAGCCATGCCGAGGATGCCGATACCGGCAGACACGTTCAGGCACAGCACCAGCCACACCAGACGGAATTGCGGGGTTTTCCACGCCACATTCACGTGAACGTGAC
The DNA here is from genome assembly GCF_059424205.1 of Pseudomonas sp. GW456-12-1-14-TSB6. Lineage (NCBI taxonomy): Bacteria > Pseudomonadati > Pseudomonadota > Gammaproteobacteria > Pseudomonadales > Pseudomonadaceae > Pseudomonas > Pseudomonas sp. GW456-12-1-14-TSB6. Next base: position 222,136 of record NZ_JBWKZE010000004.1, on the reverse strand, counting down.
GGTGGGTGATCATCGCGTTCGACGCTTTCTTCGCCGGTGCAGTCCAGCCTTCAGGCTTCCAGCCGGTTGGCGGTACGCGGTAAGCCAGCGCGCCACCGATCATGAACACGAAGTAGATCGCGGCCATGGCCACGAAGCTCTGCCACACGCCGACACCGGTTGGCGAAGCGAAGTGACTCATCAGAGCGGTCGCCAGTGGCGCACCGACCATCGCGCCACCGCCAAAGCCCATGATCGCCATGCCGGTCGCCATGCCGCGCTTGTCCGGGAACCACTTGATCAGGGTCGACACCGGCGAGATATAGCCCAGACCCAGACCGATACCGCCGATCACACCGGAGCCGATCCACATCAGCCAGATCTGGTGGGTATAGATACCCAGCGCAGAAATCAGCAGACCGCCGCACCAGCAAAGTGCCGATACGACACCGGCCTTGCGTGGTCCTGCGTGTTCGAGCCAGCCGCCCCAGATCGCTGCCGAGCAGCCGAGGAAGATGAAGAACAGGGTGTAGATCCAGCCGAGCATGGAGATCGGCCAGTCGCATTGCGACGAGAAGACTTGTGCGATGAAGCTCATGTCCGGTGCGCAAGCCACCGGAGCGGTGACGCCCAGCGCCTTGGACAGCGGCAACCAGAACACCGAGAAGCCGTAGGCCATGCCGATGCACAGGTGAATGGCCAGAGCGGCCGGCGGGACCAGCCAACGGTTGAAACCGGGCTTGGCGATGATGCGTTCCTTGGACAGGAACCCGGGCTGATCGGCTTTGAAGCCGTCCGCCGTAATGGTCGTGCTCATTGTGTATCCCCCAATTATTAGTATGGTTCGCCAGCCACTGCCCACCCCGGCCTTTATGCACGCAGGCATGACCGTTTTTTGCGGGTGAAGCTCCTTGAAAGCGCGACGTTAAGTCGCAGATGGGCGGACGAACGGGCGAAGGTTACCATTTGCACGTGACAGAAAAACCAAACTGATATCACCTTTTTCATGTCATCTGATCTCAGGACGCCCGGGAACCCCGATGCCGATCGTTGTCGAAGCGCTGTATATCGCGGTTCTGCAGCCTTGACGTGGCACCGCAACAGCGCGGGTTGATGCAGCGCTATACTCCCCGGCTAAATTACGAATTCGACTACTTACAAGGACTCGCCCATGAAAGCGTTCGGCAAAATCCTGGGTCTGGTACTTCTCGGGCTGTTGCTGATCATTGTGGCGGCGGGCTTCGCCCTGACCCACCTGTTTGATCCCAACGACTACAAGGACGAGATCCGCCAGATTGCCCGCGACAAGGCCCACATCGAGCTGACGCTCAATGGCGATATCGGCTGGAGCCTGTTCCCGTGGCTCGGCCTGGAACTGCACGAGGCCAGCGTCGCGACCCTGGCCAAGCCTGCAGAACCGTTCGCCGACCTGCAGATGCTCGGCCTGTCCGTGCGCGTGCTGCCGCTGCTGCGCCGTGAGGTGCAAATGAGCGACGTGCGCGTCGAAGGCCTGAACCTGCGTCTGAGCCGTGACAAGAATGGCCATGGCAACTGGGAAGACATCGGCAAGGTGCCGCCCAAGGCTGGCAGCACACCAGCGCCGACCACCACAGCCGAAACCGCACCCGAGGCCCCTGCGCAACCGGAAAAACCGGCCCAGCCGATCCGCCTCGACATCGACAGCCTGACCGTCAACAACGCCCGCGTGGAGTACAACGACGAGCTGACCGGCAAGCAATTCAGCGCTGAAAGCATCCAGCTGAGCACCGGCGCGGTTCACGATTCGACCAACATCCCGGTCAAGGCCACCGCGTTTCTCGGCACCAACCAGCCGGTGCTGCGGGTGCGCACCGAGCTCAACGGCGAGCTGCGTTTCGAGCGCGCCCTGCAACGCTACAAGTTCGAAGACCTGAAGCTGTCCGGCGAAGTCGCCGGCGATCCGCTGCAAGGCAAGACCGTGACCTTCGCCGCCCAAGGGCAATTGTTGCTGGACAAAGCCGCCAACGTCGCCGAATGGACCGGCATCAAGCTTTCGGTCAATCAGCTGCGTGCCCTCGGCGAGCTGAAGGCCAATGACCTGGACAAGACGCCACAGATCACCGGCGGGATTTCCATTGCCCAGTTCGATCTGGCGAAATTCGTCGACAGCATCGGCCAGACCCTGCCAGCCATGGCCGAAGGCAGCCTGAGCAAGGTTGAACTGGTCAGCCGTGTCGCCGCGACGCCGACCAGCCTGGCGCTGGACAACATCAACCTGAAACTTGACGACAGCAGCTTCAGCGGCCGCATCGCCGTCGAGGATTTCGCCAAGCAATCGCTGCGGGCGGTCCTCAAGGCCGACACCTTCAACGTTGACCGTTATCTGCCGCCGAAATCGGAAAAAGCCAACACCGCTACCCAGGTCCGTCAGGCCGAAGTCGCCAGCACCGAGGCCGATGCCATGGCCGGGGCCGGCAGCACCCCGCTGCCGGAAAAACCGAGCAAAAGCGCCTGGAGCACCGAGCGCCTGTTCCCTGTCGAGCGCCTGAGCAAGCTCGACGTCAACGCTGACCTGACCTTCGGCCAGTTGACCCTCGACAAATTGCCGATCCAGAACGCCGCACTGAAAGCCACCGGCCAGGGCGGCCTGCTGACCCTGGAGAACCTGCGCGGCGAGCTGTACAACGGCGACTTCGAAGCCAAGGGCACGCTGGATGTGCGCCAGACAGCACCGGTGCTGAACCTGCAAACCCGGATCAACCGCGTGCCGGTGGAGAAGATCCTCGAAAGCCAGGGCAAGAATCCGCCGGTCAAGGGGCTGGTCAATCTCACCAGCACCGTTACCGGCAGCGGCAATAGCCAACAGGCGCTGATCGAAACCCTCAACGGTAACGCCAGTTTCGTGATCAACAACGGCGTGCTGCTCAACGCCAACCTTGAGCAGCAACTGTGCAAGGGCATCGCCACCCTCAACCGTAAATCCCTGAGCGGTGAGCCGCGCGGCAAGGACACGCCGTTCCAGGAACTCAAGGGCAACCTGACCTTCCGCAACGGGGTGGCCAGCAACCCGGACCTGAAAGTGCGCATCCCCGGCATGAGCGTCAACGGTGACGGCGATATCGACCTCAAGGTGCTGGGCATGGACTATCGCGTCGGCATCATCGTCGAAGGCGACACCAGTGCCATGCCGGACCCGGCCTGTCAGGTCGGCGACAAATTCGTCGGCATCGAATGGCCGCTGCGTTGCCGTGGCCCGCTGGAACTGGGCGCCAAAGCCTGCCGCGTGGACAACGAACGCATGGGCCAGGTCGCGACCAAACTGGCCGGCGACAAGATCAGCGAAAAAATCGACGAAAAACTGGGTGACAAAGTCAGCCCGGAACTGAAAAACGCATTGAAGGGGCTGTTCAAGCGATGAGAGCGGAGCAGTTTTCCACGGCGGTGCTGGAATGGTTCGACCGCCACGGCCGCCATGATTTGCCCTGGCAACAGAACATCAACCCGTACCGGGTGTGGGTGTCCGAGATCATGTTGCAGCAGACCCAGGTCAGCACCGTGCTCAATTACTTCGACCGCTTCATGGCCGCCCTGCCGACGGTCGAAGCCCTCGCCGAGGCGCCGGAAGACGAAGTGCTGCACCTGTGGACCGGGCTGGGTTACTACACCCGCGCGCGCAATCTGCAGAAGACCGCGAAGATCGTCGTCAGCCATTACGGCGGCGAGTTTCCCCGGGATGTCGAGAAGCTCACCGAGCTGCCGGGCATCGGCCTGTCCACTGCTGGCGCGATCGCCAGCATCAGCATGGGCCTGCGCGCGCCGATCCTCGACGGTAACGTCAAACGGGTGCTGGCGCGTTTTACCGCGCAGGAGGGTTACCCCGGCGAGCCGAAGGTCGCCAAGCAACTGTGGGCCAACGCCGAGCGCTTCACGCCGCAGGATCGGGTCAACGCCTACACCCAGGCGATGATGGACCTGGGCGCCACGCTCTGCACCCGCAGCAAACCGAGCTGCCTGCTGTGTCCGCTGAAAAACGGCTGCGAAGCACACATGCTGGGGCTGGAAACGCGCTACCCGATCCCCAAGCCGCGCAAGGCCATCCCGCAGAAACGCACGCTGATGCCGCTGTTGGCCAACGAGGACGGCGCGATTCTGCTTTATCGGCGCCCGTCCAGCGGATTGTGGGGTGGTTTGTGGAGTCTGCCGGAACTCGACGACCTCGACGATCTGCAACACCTCGCCGCGCAGCACTCGCTGGAACTGGGCGAGCAGCAGGCGCTGCCGAGCCTTGTCCACACCTTCAGCCACTTTCAGCTATCCATCGAACCCTGGCTGGTTCAGGTGCAGGAGGCCGGCGGTCACGTGGCCGAGGCCGACTGGCTCTGGTATAACCTCGCCACCCCGCCGCGCCTGGGCCTCGCCGCCCCGGTCAAGACCTTGCTCGAACGCGCGGCCACCGTCTTGAATGCAGGAGAGTCGACATGACCCGCACCGTAATGTGCCGCAAGTATAAAGAACAACTCGAAGGTCTGGAGCGCCCACCGTACCCGGGCGCCAAGGGCCAGGACATTTTCGAACACGTCTCGGCCAAGGCCTGGGCTGACTGGCAGAAACACCAGACCCTGCTGATCAACGAAAAACGCCTGAACATGATGAACGCCGAAGACCGCAAATTTCTTCAGGGCGAAATGGACAAGTACTTCTCCGGCGAGGAATACGCTCAGGCCGAAGGCTACGTTCCGCCCGCAGAGTAAACCCCGCGAAATCGGGGGTCGGATCGTAAGCGACGGAATTAATTTAAGAAATTTTAAAAAAGTGTTTGACGTAAATCCGAAAAACCCTTTTAATGCGCCCCGTTGCCCAGATAGCTCAGTCGGTAGAGCAGGGGATTGAAAATCCCCGTGTCGGCGGTTCGATTCCGTCTCTGGGCACCAAATACCGAAAACCCTGAATCGCAAGATTCAGGGTTTTTTTATGCCTGCGATTTGATCACGGCCCGATTCCGCCCTTCTCGCAGGCCGGAATTGGCGATACGTTGCACAACCCTTACGGAAGAGGGTCATCCCCGCGATGAACCAGAAAAGAACCCGCGTCCCCCTGCCCCATCCTGCGCCACCCGTAAAACGCACCGACTGGCTGATGATCGCTCTCGGCATCGTACTGACCCTCTGCGTAGGCCTGATCACTTATGAAACGGTGAACGGCCTGATTCAGGGACGCATCAGCAACATGGCGCGGGGGAAACACTTCGCCGTGTATTCACAGGCCGAACAGTCCCTCGACTTCTGGTTCACTGTTGCCACGCACTGCCTCTTCGCACTCTTCCTGTCGGGCGCTGCCTGGCTTCTGATCTGGATGGGACGCACCGCGACGGTCACGCCACCCGGGCGTGACCGTCGGCGACGTTAGCTGTTGTCGTTCCAGTGGAACACCAGATTGCGCGCAGCACCGCCGCCTACTTGTGCCACATCCCGACGCGTTTCACCCTTGCGGGTGGCGACGACCGTGTACTTGCCTGGCGGTAACTGAACGTACACCAATGGCCCGGTTTGATTGAGCGTCAGCACGGTTTGACCGGGGGCTTTCTGGATCGCCACGTCGACATCGGCGGTGTATTCGTTTTGCGTACCGACAGCGAACGTCATGTGCAGGTTGTAGCCCGCGGATTGCTGAATGGCTTTCGACTCATCTTCACCAATCCCGCCGGCCAGATAACGAACACCGTTTTGCTCTTGCTGCTGAACCTGCACAGCGGAATTGTTGATCGGCTCCAGACTTTCAGCCTGCGCCATGAGCGGAAACAGTAATATCGCCGCAGCGGCGACGGGCAGCACGAATGAAAGAACGCGTTTCATGAGGACGACTCCCGGGTTCTCGCGGAACCCAATCGTTACCTCTTTTTAGATTTTGTCTTGCGGAGTGGGTTTTAGAACGATTGGGAGTTGCGGTTGATACGAAAAGGACTACAGAAACTCCACCGACGATTCGCGCCGCATTGCGTCTCGAATCAGCGATTGCCTGATCAGCCTGCGAATTGGGTACTCACTGCGTTCCAATTCGTTGCATACCCACCCGCTTGAAGTTCATCCTCGACCCGTCCCCGAAAGTCTGGATCGCCATGAACCTACAAAGCGCGACGCTGCCACTCGGTCAGCTGTCAGCAGAAAGCGAGCCCTTCCAAGAGCCCGCCGCCGACGGCTATCTGCTCGGCGGTTTCACCTGGCGTCACGTCTCACCGGATCCACAACGCCCGGTTGTGATCATCAACGCCGCCACATCCGTGCGTTGCCGCCACTACTCGCGCTTCGCGGCGTATCTGTTCGCCAATGGGTTCGACGTGATCATTTACGACTACCGCGGCATTGGTGAATCGCGGCCAAAGTCGATGAGGCATTTGCAGGCTTCGTGGACGGATTGGGGCGCGCTGGATTTCGAAGCGATGCTCACACGCGCACAGAGGGAGTTTCCCGGTCAGCCGATCGATGTGGTCGGGCACAGCTTCGGCGGCTGCGCAGCAGGCCTGGGGGCGTCCGGGAAGATAATCCGACGACTGGTGACCGTCGGCGCGCAGTTCGCTTACTGGCGCGATTACGCGCCCGAGCATCGCTGGCGGATGTTCGGCAAATGGCATCTGCTGATGCCGCTGGTCACGCTGTTCTGTGGATATTTTCCGGGCAAGCGACTTGGCTGGCTGGAAGACACGCCCGCCGGCGTGGTGCGCGACTGGAGCACACCTGCCGCACGTTATGAGCGGCGTCCGAGCGGTAGAACGATCCGCAACCTGCCCTTCGCCAACGTCCAGGCCAAAGCCCTGGCAATCAGCATCAGCGACGATCCCTACGGCACGATTCCCGCCATCGAACGCCTGCTGGCTTACTTCCACAATGCACAAAAGACCCACCTGCGAATCGAGCCGCAGGACATCGGTGAACAGCAAGTCGGACATTTCGCCTTTTTTCGCAGCGCATACCAAGCCACACTATGGCCCATCGCTCTGACCTGGCTGCAGACCGGCGAACTGGCCTGCGACACACCGGGGCGCGAAATCCCACGCAGCCAAGCCCTTTAACGCACCACGGAACACACACCATGGCTTCCGCCAACAAACAGCAAAAACGCGCCGCCCGGGCCAAGACCAAGGCCAAGCAGAACCGCACTAAACGTGCCGAGGCGCCGGTCGAGCTGGACCCGAACGACGACCGCATCGATTTCGAATCGGTGGACCTGACCGAACTGTTCAAGAAAATGATCGACGCCGAGAAGATCAGTCAGCAGGCCCTGTGCACCGCGTTCCTCGAGGACCCGCTGCTGGAGCTGGTGTACGAGCAGGAAGGCGAAGAAGGCGCGATGGACTTCATCCTCGCCGCGCTGATCGAGTACCGCCAGTGGTCCACCGAGACCGACGAGGCAGGCGCCCTCGCGTGGATCGAGTCGTCGGATTTCCAGAAAGACTATGTGGCCGCGTCCGACGCAATCGCCGCACAAACCCAACAGAAAAACTGAGTTCCCATGGCATCCCTGAACAAACAGCAAAAACGCGCCAAACGAGCCAAGGCCAAAGCCAAGCAGATCCGCATGGTCGGTCGCAAACCCCTGGCGCAGGACGATGACCTCGGCCACCTGGCCGAGCCGATCCCGGAATACACCTTGGCGATGTTCAGCAAGATGCGCGACGCCGAAGCCGTCAGCCGCAATGAAATGCTCCTGACGCTGCTGCGTGAGCTGGCGTTCATCATCGTCGATCATCCTGAACTGCTGGACATGGAAAACGCCGAGAACGAAGGCATGGCCGCCACTCACCTGGCCGCCGACATGCTGATCGACTACCGCATGTGGGCCGATGGCATGGATCGCGAGACCGCCCAGGCGTGGCTGAGCGAACCGCAGTTCATCAGCGATTTCGGGATTGCGCTGGACACCTACGGCCAGTCGGTGGAAGCGCAGGAAGAGAAGAGCGAATAAACCGCTCGCAGTAACAAAAACGGCCGCTTGTCATCACTGACAGCGGCCGTTTTGCGTTACGCGTTGCGGATCAGTTCAAAACTGCCGCACCACGGTTTTCCACCTTGCGACGACGAGCTACCAACAGACCGGTAGCTACGACGACCAGACTCAGCAGGCCGGTCGCGAGGATTTCCACGCGGTGGGCCTCCTGGAACAGCATGATGGTCAGGGCTGCCACGATGAACACGATCACCGCGTAGGTCAGGCCCGGGAACAACCACATGCTGAAGACGATTTTTTCGCCGCGAGCCATGCGTTGTTTACGCATGCGCAGTTGCGAAATCGCGATCACCAGGTACACCAGCAGCGCGATCGCGCCGGAGCTGGCCAACAGAAACTCGAACACCGCCGCCGGGGCCACGTAGTTGGCGAAAGTGCACAGGAACGCCGCGCCAGTGGACAGCATTACCGCCCAGTAAGGGGTGCCGCTTTTGTTGGTGCGGGTCGCCATGGCCGGGGCATCGCCGCGCTTGCCGAGGGAGAACAGCATGCGCGAAGAGGTGTACAGCGCCGAGTTCAGGCAGCTGGTTACAGCGACCAGAACCACGATGTCGACGATCATCTTGGCGTTCGGGATGCCCATGCGCTCAAGTACGGTCTGGTAGGAACCGACGCTGGCCAGAACCGGGTCGTTCCATGGCACCAGGGCCACAACGATGAAGATCGACACGAGGTAGAACAGGCCGATCCGCCAGATCACCGAGTTGGTGGCCTTGGAGATCTGCTTGCCAGGGTTCTTCGATTCCGCGGCCGCAATGGTCACGATCTCGGTACCCATGAAGGAGAACATGGTGGTCAGGATCGCGCCCAGTACCGCGCCCATGCCGTTCGGCAGGAAGCCCTGGGTGTCGAAGATGTGCGACACGCCGCTGACCTGGCTGTTCGGCAGGAAGCCGAAAATGGCCGCAACGCCGAGGATGATGAAACCGATGATCGCCACGACTTTGAGCAGGGCGAACCAGAATTCGAACTCACCGTAATTTTTCACGCTGAACAGGTTGGTCACGGTCAGCAGCATGGTGATGATCAGCGCGAACGCCCAGATATCCACACCCGGGAACCACGCGTGCAGGATGGTTGCGGCGGCGTTGGCTTCCAGCGGAATCACCAAAACCCAGAACCACCAGTACAGCCAGCCGATGGTGAAACCGGCCCAATGGCCAATGGCGCGGTCGGCGTAAGTCGAGAACGAGCCGGTGTCAGGCGAGGCAACCGCCATTTCGCCGAGCATGCGCATCACCAGCACAACCAGCGCGCCAGCAGCGGCGTAAGCCAGCAGAACGGCTGGACCGGCAGCGGCGATGGCGTGGCCGGAGCCGACGAACAGACCTGCACCGATCACCCCGGCGATCGACAGCATGGTCACATGACGCGGTTTGAGCCCCTGTTCGAGGCCATTGGAGCTTTGGGTACTGCTCATTGGAACTACCTTTGCGAGGAAAGCGATTGCGTCCGGCCCGTCTGGCGTTCCTTCTCGTAAAAAGAATCCAACGGGGCGTTCCGGATTCTGCACGCAATAAATGCGCCAAAATGTTTCAAACTCTTCTGCCGTGCGGTTTTCCGCGCGACCGGACAGTCATCGCAAGTCCTTGAGAATAATGGCCTTTCGCCAAAACGTTACCCTGCGACTCACTTTTCAAACGAACGAGCGCACCAGAAACACACTGAAAAAGTGCGGGATGCACAATAAAAGGGCGAATGAGGAACGATCGGCCGGATAGCGCTTCCAACACCCCGCCAAAGGTGGCAACATCGCGCCTTTTTTTACGCGACACCCACGGGAATCAACGTTCAAACACCCGTTCGGTTGTTGATGGGGCGACAGTCTGCTGCGCCGATGCGACAACCTGCCACACGCCATCCGTTTACCGCTCGTAGCGCTGTTGGCTGCCATTGAAACGCTATGCTAGCTTGGCCGCCTCGCCAGGAAGGCCAACCAACAGCAGGAGCGCAACATATATGAGGAACGCACATGGCTGAGGCCACGCCCGCGCTTGAAATCCGCAACTTGCACAAACGCTACGGACAGCTTGAGGTGCTCAAAGGCATCTCGCTGACCGCCCGCGACGGCGATGTGATCTCGATCCTGGGTTCCTCCGGTTCCGGCAAGTCCACGTTCCTGCGTTGCATCAACCTGTTGGAAAACCCGCATCAGGGCCAGATCCTGGTGGCCGGGGAAGAACTCAAGCTCAAGGCCGCCAAGAATGGCGAACTGGTTGCCGCCGACGGCAAGCAGATCAACCGCCTGCGCTCCGAGATTGGTTTTGTGTTTCAAAACTTTAATCTGTGGCCGCACATGAGCGTGCTCGACAACATCATCGAAGCCCCGCGCCGCGTGCTCGGCCAGAGCAAGGCCGAAGCCATCGAAGTCGCCGAAGCGCTGCTGGCCAAGGTCGGCATCGCCGACAAGCGCCACGCCTATCCGGCGCAACTGTCCGGCGGCCAGCAACAGCGCGCGGCGATTGCCCGCACGCTGGCGATGCAGCCCAAGGTGATCCTGTTCGACGAGCCCACCTCCGCCCTTGACCCGGAAATGGTCCAGGAAGTACTTAATGTCATCCGCGCATTGGCCGAAGAAGGCCGCACCATGCTGCTCGTGACCCATGAAATGGGCTTCGCCCGTCAGGTCTCCAGCGAAGTGGTGTTCCTCCACCAGGGCCTGGTAGAAGAGCAAGGATCGCCACAGCAGGTGTTCGAAAACCCGCTTTCGGCGCGCTGCAAACAATTCATGTCCAGCAACCGCTAACGGAGCTACCCGCATGCAGAACTACAAAAAGGTCTTCCTGGCCGCCGCCGTCACCCTCGCGTTCAGCGCCGGTGCCATGGCCGAGACCCTGAAGATGGGCATCGAAGCGGCTTACCCGCCGTTCAACAACAAAGACGCCAGCGGTAACGTCGTCGGCTTCGACAAAGACATCGGCGACGCCCTGTGCGCCAAGATGAAAGTTGAATGCTCCGTCGTCACTTCGGACTGGGACGGCATCATCCCGGCCCTGAACGCCAAGAAGTTCGACTTCCTGATCTCCTCGATGTCGATCACCGACGAGCGCAAGCAAGCGGTGGACTTCACCGACCCGTACTACTCCAACAAGCTGCAATTCATCGCGCCGAAAAACGTCGACTTCAAAACCGACAAGGCTGCGCTGAAAGGCAAGGTGATCGGCGCCCAGCGTGCGACCCTGGCTGGCACCTTCCTGGAAGACAACTTCGGTGACGACATCACCGTCAAGCTGTACGACACCCAGGAAAACGCCTACCTCGACCTGACTTCCGGTCGTCTGGACGGCATCCTCGCCGACAAATACGTCAACTACGAGTGGCTGAAAAGCGACGCCGGCAAAGCCTATGAATTCAAGGGCGACCCGGTAGAAGAAAGCGACAAGATCGGTATCGCTGTACGTAAAGGCGACCCGATCCGCGAGAAGCTGAACGCCGCGCTGAAGGAAATCGTTGCCGACGGCACCTACAAGAAGATCAACGACAAGTACTTCCCGTTCAGCATCTACTGATCCTGACCTGCCGGATCGGCGCCGTTACATGACGGTGCCGATCCCCGGCCTTGCCTGCCGCGATTTGAAAAGAAATCCATGATTATCGACCTCTACGGATTCGGCCCGGCGCTCCTCGCCGGCGCGCTGATGACCGTCAAACTGGCACTCTCGGCCCTGTGCCTGGGGCTGGTGCTCGGTCTGCTCGGCGCCTTGGCCAAGACTTCCCCGTACAAGCCGTTGCAATGGCTTGGCGGAACCTATTCGACCCTGGTGCGTGGCGTCCCGGAATTGCTCTGGGTGCTGTTGATCTACTTCGGTACGGTCAACGCCATGCGCGCGCTCGGTGAGTTCCTCGGCAATCCCGAACTGGAACTCAGCGCCTTCGCCGCCGGCGTCATTGCGCTGGGCCTGTGCTTCGGCGCCTACGCCACGGAAGTGTTTCGCGGCGCAATCCTCGCCATTCCCAAAGGCCACCGCGAGGCTGGCGTGGCCCTGGGCCTGTCGAAATGGCGGATCTTCACCAAATTGATCATGCCGCAAATGTGGCGCATCGCCCTGCCCGGCCTGGGCAACCTGTTCATGATCCTGATGAAAGACACCGCGCTGGTGTCGGTCATCGGCCTGGAAGAAATCATGCGCCACGCGCAGATCGGCGTGACCGTGTCCAAGCAGCCATTCACCTTCTATATGGTGGCGGCGCTCATGTACCTGTGCCTGACCGTGCTGGCGATGATCGGCATGCACCTGCTGGAAAAACGCGCCGCACGCGGCTTCGCGAGGAGCGCTCAATGAATTGGGAAGTCATCATCAAGTGGCTGCCGAAGCTGGCCCAGGGCGCGACGCTGACCCTGGAGCTGGTGGCCATCGCTGTGATCGCCGGTTTGCTGCTGGCAATTCCGCTGGGCATCGCCCGTTCTTCGAAGCTGTGGTACGTGCGCGCTGTGCCCTACGCCTACATCTTCTTTTTCCGTGGCACGCCGTTGCTGGTTCAACTGTTCCTGGTCTACTACGGCCTGGCGCAGTTCGACGCGGTGCGTAACAGCTCGATGTGGCCGTACCTGCGCGATCCGTTCTGGTGCGCTACCGCGACCATGACCCTGCACACGGCCGCGTACATCGCCGAGATCCTGCGCGGGGCGATCCAGGCGATTCCGCCGGGCGAGATCGAAGCGGCGCGGGCGCTGGGCATGTCCCGGCCGAAAGCGCTGTTCTACATCATCCTGCCGCGTGCCGCGCGTATCGGCCTGCCAGCCTACAGCAACGAAGTGATCCTGATGCTCAAGGCCAGTGCCCTGGCCAGCACCGTGACCCTGCTGGAACTGACCGGCATGGCGCGCACGATCATTGCCCGCACTTACCTGCCGGTGGAGATTTTCTTCGCCGCTGGCGTGTTCTATCTGGTGATGGCCTACGTGCTGGTTCGCGGTTTCAAACTGCTGGAACGCTGGCTGCGCGTCGATGCGTGCCAGGGGCGCTGATTCTTCCGACGTGCTGACGGGCGAGGCCCTGCTCGCCCGTTTCACGGCACTGGATACATTTCTCACAGCGCATCAGGCGCTGTGGAAGCCCCGCCCGTTCACTCATCTGCAACTGCCATGGGAAGCGTCCTACCCGGAACTAGCCTCGTGGCTACGCGGGCGGTCGCTGGAAGATGCGGAAAACGCCCACAACCAACCTGCCGAACTCCTGAATGCGCCGGAGCCGTTTGCTTCATTGGCGGCGCTGTCGCTTGAGTTGAGTTCGGTCGGTGAATTGCCTGCGCATTCGCTGGAAGCCGCCGGGCATCGTCTGAATGTCGATGTGCCGGGGCGCAAATGGCAGCAGATCGAAGCCTTCGCCAGCCGCTTGTCGTTTGCCGCGCAACCGAAGCACTGGCTGGATTGGTGTTCGGGCAAAGGGCATTTGGGTCGGCGTCTGCTCGGTGCTGATCAGCAACTCACCTGCCTGGAATATGACCCGGCGCTAGTTGCCAGCGGTCAGGTGCTGAGTCAGCGTCATCATTTGCATGCGCTGCACGTCGAGCAGGATGTGCTCGCGACGAACACGGCTTTGTTGCTGAACGCCGAACACACGCCCGTCGCCCTGCACGCTTGCGGTGACTTGCATGTGCGGCTGATGCAACTGGCCAGCGCCGCTGGCTGTCGGCAATTGGCGATCGCACCGTGCTGCTACAACCGGATCAGTCGCACTGAGTATCAGACATTGTCCTCCGCAGGTTCGAGTTCCGTCCTACAGCTCTCGCTGGAAGATCTGTCCCTGCCGATGAGCGAGACCGTCACCGCCGGTGCCCGCGTCCGACGTCAGCGTGACACCTCCATGGCCCGCCGACTGGCTTTCGATCTGTTGCAACGGCAAGTGCGTGGCGTCGACGAATACTTGCCGACACCGTCCCTGCCGAGTGCCTGGCTGGACAAACCGTTTGCTGATTACTGCCGCGATCTGGCAGCGCTGAAAGAGTTATCCACAATCGGCTCGCCAGATTGGGTAGCACTGGAAGCCGCCGGTTGGCAGCGATTGGCCGAAGTTCGCAACCTGGAACTGCTCCGCGGACTGTTCCGACGACCGCTGGAACTTTGGCTGAATCTGGATCGTGCATTTTTCCTCACCGAGCAGGGATACATCGTACGCCTCGGCACGTTCTGCGAGGCGCCGCTCACACCGCGCAATTTCCTGTTGCTTGCCGAACGCGTTTAATCTTTCACAGCCTGTGGATAACTCTGTTGATGGATTTATCGTGGATCCAATATCCACGGCTGTTTCAGACCATTAACAGCACTGGTCATTTTTTGTTCACATAAATAAAAAACCGGCAAAACAGGGATTTGCGACTCAAATGAGAACCCGTCCACAAAATCCCCTCTAAGCCCGTCCTCTTCAAAGCCTGTTGTGCATAAGCCCTCGACCAAAAGGACATAACCGCCGAATCGCGGACGCCGGCAATGGACAATTGCACCGGCCATCTGCCCTTGCTATACAAACCTGTGCCGTGCAGGTAGCGCACGCCCGAACAAGAAAAATCCGACCGACAGGAAGCGACCGTGACGTTCATTTCTTACGCACAGAATTTCGAGGACGTACGCCTCTGGCGCGCCCTGCAGTATTTTGAAAACGGTTTTTATATCGACGTCGGCGCCAATGACCCGGTCCACGACTCGGTCACCAAGGCCTTTTATGATCGCGGCTGGCAAGGCATCAACGTCGAACCGATGCAGAACTACTACGACGCACTCCGCCAGCATCGCCCCCGCGACACCACGCTGCAATGCGTGGCCAGCGACCAGCCGGGAGAACTGACCTTCTATGGCATTCCCGACACCGGCCTGTCCACCGCTGACCCGGTCGTTGCGCAAGAACGCAAAAACCTCGGCATGGACGTGCAAAGCTTCACTGTCAACGCACGCACACTGACCTCGATCTGCGAAGAACACGCCGCCGAGCGGCCAATCCACTTCCTGAAAATCGACGTCGAGGGCCACGAAGAAACCGTCCTGCGCGGCATGGACTTCAGTCGCGTCCGCCCCTGGATCATCCTCATCGAAACCCCATGGGAGCGCGACCACACCTGGGAACACCTGGTGACCGACGCCGGCTACACCAACGTCCTGTTCGACGGCCTCAACAGCTTCTTCCTCGCCAACGAACACATCAACCTCAAACCCGCGTTCGACCTGCCACCGTGCAACCTCGACAACTTCCAGCTGTGCAAAGGCCACAACCTCGCCCACCCGGTAAACCCGGCCCTGGAAACCGCCCTGCAACGCGCCGAACAAGCCGAAGCCCAACTGCGCGCCATGCAAAACAGCCGCGCCTGGCGCGCTGTACAAAAACTGCGCAACGTCCTGCGCCGGGCGTGAATCGCAGAGGGCGCAAAAATAGTCTGAATTCAGGGGTTTACAGAAGCACCCGAGTCGCTATAATCGTCGCCCACACGCCGGTATAGCTCAGATGGTAGAGCAACTGACTTGTAATCAGTAGGTCCCGGGTTCGATTCCTGGTGCCGGCACCAAGTTCAAAGCCCCGCAATGCGGGGCTTTGTCGTTTCTGGGGTCTTAGACTTACCTCACGTCAAAACGTGAAAGTGTCCACAAAGTGTCCACAAAGTGTCCACAAAGTGTCCACACTTCATTTTTTTGCCTCTCTCGAACCAAACCAGCTACATCCATCCTCCGCATCCGCCGCAATCATTGCCCGGCCGATACTCATCGCTTCTTCAAGCAAATCGATCGCCTCCCGAAACATCTCGGGCCTGTCAGTTCCTCCAGCCAGCACACCGCCCTCGATCACGTCCTGCCTGACGCTATCAGCCAACTGATGAAAGCGGACGATTTGCCTCGCTTGGTCTTTACTCAGCACCCCCAGCTTCGTGACGTTCGCTTGGAAAACCCGGTTGAATTGGCCATCAATGCGGATTTGATAAAACTCGGGACTAGTGTTGAACGCATTCATCACTGCTGACCGACGATAAAGCAATTTCGCCTCGCAAAACTTGAACTGACGCTGCCAAGTGGCAGCGTCAGACATTTCCTCAGAGGATCGCTGTTGGTAAACAGGTTCAAAAAGCCTGTTTATAGACACGCCGTGATACCTCCCAAGGGCTACAAGTCCTTGCGCCGTTGCCTACGGCTACGCCAGAATCCGCCGGCTTGTGCGCCTCGGGCTAACTGGTAAGTTGGTTGTGTCACTGACTCCCAGTGACCGGGTATAGCAGCCCGGTATGCCTCGGAAGCACAAGTATCATCTGGTCAGGCAATCGCCTGTGCTCAATGGTGGCTGTGTGCATGGCACCTTCGGGTGCGCCGGATTCCGAGAGCTTACCGGTCTGCTACTTGCGCACAGCCGCCACCCTTTCGAAGAGCAGCGAAGGGAACGCGGCTTCACCAGAGGAAAGCTCTTATGTTCAAGGTAACGCCGAATCCGCCGGTCACCGAACCGACGTCCATCCCCGATCCGACATCGCCCTACGAATGCCCCGGTTCTAAAAAATTCAACGAAGCCGCCGAGCGCGCCCTCGACTACTACCTGGGCCCGCCCACCGCTCGCATCATGGCCGCGGACTACTACCCCAATCGCAACTACATGGCCAATCCCAAGTCGAGCAACGAAACACTCCTGGTCGACGCCTGTGAAACCCTAGGGTCTGCCAGCGTCATGCTCAACGACTTCGCCGCCGACCTCCAAGGCACCCACCGCAAAACCGCCCAAGGCATCGCACAAATCGTGATGCTGTCGGAGCTGGCGGTGAATCAAGTGCTGGATCAACTAGTCCCCACAGAGTAACAATCCAATAGGGCGAGGGTTCACTCTCGCCCTCTACTGCAACGCACATAATTGATCGAACAGGTCGCGCTGTTGAAAACGAGGCATAGAACGCAAGCGATCAAACAACAATCGATCAACCGCCTGTGCGCAAGGGCTGAGCGTGTGGGAAAAGGTCAGGTGAGCCACCCAAGTATGACCACATTGCACAGAACTACACTGACAGTACAATCGCACAAAATCTGTTGACAACTCATCTCTTGAAACTATGCGACCCTTCTGACAACAAAATTTACAGACCACGCGCATAACGGGTTCTCAGAATGATAAAAACCGCTTATCTTACCCAACTCAACCAGAACCCACCATTCAATATATGTGACAAACATCAGAAACTAACGCGCAGACCCAAAGGTCTATATACCGCCTCCGACTTAAGACAATAAACGAAGCGCTTCTTTAAGAGACTGAAAATCAACCTCCTGTTTAGACCCAACAAAAATACCCTGCGGAGTATTCTGTGGAGTCAGTTTCCTGCTTTCTTGATATTCCCATGTAATAGTGGCTTGTGACCTATCAGTACCTCGCGCAACACCAATAATACGCACTCCGGGTTCTTTAGAAACCATATTGCGGAATTCGTCATCACTAAGGCCTTCAGGAATATCATTCACTATTGTGCTTGACATAACAAAACTCCCACATAGAAATTAAACTCGTACCACTACTTGTGGCGACAATGGATCTAGCTTGTGCAAATCAGGCAAACCAGCCAATACCGCACCGCCTAACTATCAGTTCTAATATTTCTAGCTTTCCTATCGTAAGCAGTTCCCTCTATTTCAAAAAAAACAGCTTGCCCGTTTACCAACGGACCGCCATAAACTACGTCCGCATCTGTAAACTTACATGAATCAGCACCTGGCTCATTTGGCCTAATCGAGCCGACACCGGCTGTACTTAGGTTCGGAACAAATGTAACCTTTCCAGAACTTCTACTAGCCATCACATTTCTCCTTAAATTATTACTTTGTGAAATACTTTCATCCACGGAATAGAGTGAAAGTTTTTATATAGCGCAATTTGATGCTAAACCTTACGCTCAGGCTCAGCACCTGTCAGAAATGACAGTCACTTATACCGCTTCGCTATTAAAACAATCACACTAGTAACATCTCACAAAAAACATCATTTTCTAGGTACTCCATTGCACCTTACGATCCGTTCTTAGCTGGCAATTCACCTGCAAAAATAACTGCATAATTGGCCTAATTTCGTTATTCATATACACCCGGTCTATCTTCTCGATATCTCCAAAGCCTGCCGCATTTTCCGGCATGACCCCCGCCAGCGCCGGATTCATACGCCACGCCGCAATCACGTCATTTCGGGTAATGTTCTTGATTCGCTCAAATTCGTCCTTCGTCGCAATGTCTCCCACGGGGATGATCTGAATCGCCTTGTCACTGCCACCGGGTATGTTCACAAACAGCGAGCGGAAATTTCCCACCCCCTTGCTGCCGGCGATCTTGGCCTGCAAGGCCTTCTCGTCCTCTTCGGACAGGTTCGGGTCGTTGGTGTAAAACACAAACCCCGCATGCGCACCGTTATTGAAGTAGCGCCGCCGAAACAACGTCGCCGACTCGTTCAGCAACAACGCATGCATCCCGCCCAGATAGTCGGGCACACCATAGATGTTCTGTTCCACGTCGTAGTCCATGACGTGTTCAACGTCATCCTCTTCAAAATGCAGATGCTGACCATTGGGCCGCAACATCAAGAACCCGCCGCCAACCTTGCGCCGCATGTTCAACGCCGGCAGATGCCCCAGTTCCAGCACCTGGCCAATCACATTGCGCTTTCGCTGAAAGTACCCCTCACCGAACACCATAAAATCCAGCGCAGCTCGCCCCATTGTCTGCGCACTGCATCCGGCAGACGGGATGAAATCACGCAGCAGCAGGTTGCGTTTGGAGGGAATGGGGACGGGGAATGGGGACAGACAGACGGGAATGGGGACAGATCTATTTTCAATTCCTAGTGCCGGCACGATACAAAACAAAGCCCCTGCAGAAATGCAGGGGCTTTGTTGTTTCTGGAGTGTCCACATTTCGTCCACACTCCGATCATCGGCAACCGCGTTGCCAGTTCTAATCGGAACAATCCGTAGACGATTTCACCTCAGGCTGGCTGCAAATCCCGCAATGCTTCCGGATGCTGGCTAGCAACACGTAACAATGTCTGTGCCGCACCTGTCGGCTGCCTGCGACCCTGCTCCCAATCCTGCAACGTCCGCAGGCTCACACCGATCAACTTGGCGAACGCACTCTGCGAAACACCCACCTTGGCTCGCGCTTCAGCAGCCGCCGAAAGTGGCACCTCTGTCACACGAGCAGGTTTTCCCGCCTTCATTTGGCGGACAGAGTCCAGCAAGTCCTGCTGGAATTGCTCCAGTTCATTGACCATCGCTGATTTCCTCCTTCAGTTGCTGGGTGATAAAAGGGTATAGGTTTCTTCCAACGACATCAGCCCCGCCACCACCTGGCCACGATTGCGCTCTTCCCCTCCCCCACGCTACCGTCAAACCCGTCGCTGCCAATCCAGCGACCGGGCCTGAGAACCCGCGTAAGATGCAGGCGCACCAGCGCCCCCAACCCACGTTTGCCGGCGTTTTTTTGTGCCTGCATTTCCGTGCAATGGCGGCTGTGCGTGGGAGGCTTTCGGGCCTGCCGGGTTCCTGTATCTCCGGTTTCTCAGCCTGCGCATAGCTGCCACCCTTTCGCCTGAGAACGAAGTGGCAGCGCTCATTTGATACAGGGAGTTTCACAAATGATTAGCATCGATCCGTCCAAAGTCTGCCCCTTCCACCTCCCAACAAAAGGTAGGTGAAGCCATGACCAACCCCCACGACCTAAAAACCCTCGGCCTCACCCATTTTTCCTTCCAATCCAACCACGCACTCTTCCGCACCAACTCCGGCGTACCTGTCGTCACCGCCCTCTCCCACGCATCCCACCTACTGCACATTTCCAAACTGCTCACATCAGATACTTCTGCCGCCAACGACCCGGAACTCCACGCCTGCGCCTCGCAATACTTGCAGGAGTTGAGCAAGGCGCTGGTCGATGATGCGGTCAAAGTGCTGAGCCCCGATCCGTAAACCGTCGCCCACAAAAAAGCCCTCGCATCGCGGCGAGGGCTTTGTGTTACCGGATCAATCAGTGCCCAGCGCTTTGACCACCATCCACATGCAGAATCTCGCCGGTCACAAAATTCGCGTTATCGAGGTACACCACCGCCTGCGCGATATCGTCGATTTCGCCCATGTGCCCAACCGGATGCAGCCCACCCAGCGCCGCGTGGGTTTCCTCGCCGTGCATCGGTGTCTTGATGATGCCCGGCGATACCGCGTTCACCCGGATTCCGCGCTTGGCGTATTCGATGGCCAGGGATTTGGTGGCGGCGTTGAGGCCGCCCTTGGTCAGGGAAGCGAGGACCGAGGGCACGCCGTCGATGGCGTGGTCGACCAGGCTGGTGGTGATGTTGACCACGTGGCCCTTGCCCTGTTTTTCCATCTCGGCGATGGCCAGTTGGGTGATGTAGAAGAAGCCATTGAGGTTGACCGACAGCACTGCGGAGTAGTCTTCCGGGGTGTAGGCGGTGAACGGTTTGGCGACGAAGATGCCGGCGTTGTTGACCAGGGTGTCGATGCGGCCGAAGCGGGCCACGCCTTCGCTGATCACGCGTTGAGCGGTGGCCAGGTCGCCAATGTCGCCGGCGATGGTCAGGATTTGCGGGTCGTTCGACGGTTTGATCGAGCGCGAGGTGGCGACGATGTTGTAGCCCAGTTCGCGGAAGGCCTTGACCATGCCTTCGCCCAGACCTTGGGAGGCGCCAGTGATAACGACGGTTTTTTTCGAGTTGCTCATGATGAAATCCTCAATCAATAAGTAAGTGTTGAATCAGGCCGCAGCCAGTTTTTTCAGCATTTGTTCGTAGTACTCGACCGATTGCGAACCGGACACCAGGTGCTTGCCGTTCAGGATCAGCGCGGGCACCGAGTTGATCCCGTGCTGCCGGTAGAACGCCTGCAGTTGCCGCACTTCGCTGGCGAATTCATCGTTGGCCAGCACCTTGCGGGCCCTCGCGGCATCCAGCCCGGCTTCGGTCGCCAGACGGATCAGCGTCGGGTGATCGTTGGGGTTGTCGCCGTCGCGGAAGTAAGCGCGCAGCAGGATCTTTTTCAGCGCGACCTGCCGCCCTTCCTGCGCTGCCCACATCAACAAGCGATGGGCGTCGAAGGTGTTGTGAAAGTGCGTGCGTTTCTCCAGGTCGAACTCGAAACCGATGGCCTTGCCGCGCTCGATCTGCATCTTCTTGCCGGCAGCGACGTCTTCGGCGGTGCGGCCGTATTTGCGCATCAGGTGCTGCACGGCCGGCTCGCCTTCGGCGGGCATGTCCGGGTTGAGTTCGAAGGGCTTGTAGGTCAGCTCCACCGAAACCTCGCCGGCCAGATTGCCAATCGCCTGCTCCAGCGCTGTCGCCCCGAGTGCGCACCAGGGGCACACCACGTCGGAAACGAAATCGATGGTCACGGTCGGGGTCATGACTGCCCCCGTTCCGCCAGTTGTCGGCGGTATTCGGTGGTGGTGATGCCGGCGTAGCCCCAGTTATCGGTGTCGACTTCTTCGATCACGATGTGGGTCAGGTCCGGGCGTTTGTTGAGGACGCGTTCCAGGGTTTCAGTGATTTCGGCGATCACCTGAGCTTTCTGCTCACGGGTAACGCCGTCGCGGGTGATGCGTACGCTGACAAATGGCATGACGACTACTCCAGTGACCTGCCCTCGGGATGATGGTCAGGTGTTGGAGCTCAATGTAGGCGTGTGCCGGGAGGGGAAAAAGTAGGGGTGGGGTACTTCATTTGTGATGCGGTGTAATGAATTGATACACCCATGTCGCTACCGTTTACCCATTGAAGTCGTAGGTTGACACATCTGATTCAGTGGCCGAGAATCGGCCCCAAGAGCGCGAAACCGACTGCCATCAGGTGGCGATAGTCGGCGTTAGGAACCCCGTTGATGACCTGAAAATCAGCGTTCGGGTGAGACCTCTTCTCCCCTGCTTGAGGGAGCACAATATCAAGCAACTTTTTCGTGAAGGGCAGCCTGTTAAGGCTGCCCTTTTTGTTTGGGCCATCGGTAACTTTGAAACAGCAGCTCTCCATGCCGATGCTTGTTCAGTCCCTTTTTGTCACAGTTCATGAAGTTCCAGAGTACGTTGCCGTGATCGATATGGATCACGACCAGCATCTGGTATTTCGTGTTGTAGACACCGATGTATGTCAGTCGGAAAGAGTCGTCATCGTAGGAAATCTTCCAGATCTCTAACGGCTTTTTCAGGGTGTCTTGCGCGAAGTCTGTGAAGCGCTCCCGAGCATTCGGGCGTTTTTCCACAATGTGCAACAAGTGCTCGCGCCTCACCAGAACAGGGCAAATGGGTGTCTCAATCACTGTTGAATTGAGGCCGTCATGAAGTCCGAAGCCTTTGGCAACTTGCTCCCATGCAGCCTCCAGACTCTCGGCACCCGGACATTCTCTGATTGCAGAAGTCAGCAACTCGGAATCAATGTCCCGAATGTCCGGTAAACCAAGATCCTTCCAGTTCTTTTGTTCAGGTAACGCCCTGCTCCCAGGCACGCTCATTGGCATCCTCTCGCTAGCTTCGCGGATGCCGGCATTGCCTGGATATCCAATGGCCTCGGACTGAAAATGTCCCGAAATTAACTGCCTGATATTTCAGCCACTCGTGCTGCGGTAATAAATCAGCCCGTTCTTGTCTTTCAATAGGAGGCTTCCGGCATCAACGCTGAACAGCGCGAAATGGCTGTACGAAATTGTCCCAGCCGCTGTAACCCCACCGCACAAAAAAAGTGCCCGACTCCTTCGAGTCGGGCATTTTTTTTGATCCCTATCACCCCCACGTCGCCAAAAACCCCGATCCTGTGTCAGCCTCCAGCCATCGGCAGGGACATCAATTCGCTACTAATTGCGCGACAACTATGCTCAGGTACAGGAATATAGCCGGCAAATGGCGCCGTTCAGGCCGTCACGTACACAACAATACCCAGCCCACTTCAGAGGGCATTACCCATGGATAGCAGAACCTTACGCAACCTCATGCGCATCGTGCAGACCGGCTCGTTGTCGGCAGCAGCCGAGCATTCGTGCCTGACCGTGCAGGCCTTGGCCGCACAGTTGAACAAGGTCGAAGAGCAGTTCGGTTTCCGCTTGTTTAGACGATCCAACAAGGGGCTGACGCTGACGCCGCAAGGCACCGAGCTGACGCCCTATATGGACAGAGTGCTGATTGCCACGCGGCAGATGGAAGAGAAAGTCGAAGCGTTGAAGGTGCCGGGACAGCGCATGTTGAAAGTGGCGTTGAACACCACGCTGGCGCCGGACTTCAACCGGCGATTGATCGGACGCCTGATCGAAGTGTTTCCCGACTACCAGATGGAATTCAGCTACGCCGAGTCGATGGAAAACCTCAGCAAGCTGAAGAACGAAGACTTCGACCTTGCGGTGCTGATCGGCCCGCAGCGTCCGGGTCTGCCGAGCATTGTCCTGCCTGAAGTACAGGTGCAGGTGGTCGGCGCGCACTGTGGTCAGGAGAACGATCCGCTGACCTTGCTTGGCAACAAGTTTCAGGTGCGTCCCGCAGAAGATTGTCCGTATTCCCACAGCTTTTTGCGTTTTCTCGACGCCGGGCTGGGCAATCACGAGAACAGCCAGCGGACGATCTACTCCTGCAGCGAAACGCTGACCCTGTCGCTCATCACCCAGATGGATGCGGTCGGCATGGTCTCCCGCGAGGCCGCGCAGAAGAACGGCCTGACGATCTTCCCCGGGTTCGAGGATTTCCTCGAAGTGCGCCTGGCGGTGAACAACCCGGATCTGTCCGGCCAGGCGTTGAACGACGTGGTCGATCTGCCGCTACATGAACGAGCCGAGCGCAATGTACGCAGCCGTCCCAACCGCCACACTGAGAAAGAGGTTTTTGCTGAAATACGCACATAACAGCGTCGGAATCGCTGCATAAAATTCCGGGCGATCGAGCTGTATGTGCTGATCCTTGATCAACAAGGGTGTCAGGCTGATCGCAGCGACGATCGCCACCGGCAGGTACTCCAGCGCGCGGGCGACGAAGGGCGGCCAGTGCTCGGTGTTGACCTGCAGCGGCAAGGCCCGTGGCAGGAAGGTCACGGCCATCATCAGCGCGACCACCAGGATCAGGAACGTTTGGTCAGGCATACACCCACTCCGCAGCCCACAAACGTGGCGATGAAAACATTGAATGGCGAGCTGCCCACCAGACTCAGTGCGCCCATGCAGACCACTGCAGCCATAGCGGCGATGAGTTTGTTGCGGGTATTGCAGAGCGAGACCAGCACGTAGAGCATCATCGCGGTCAGCGCATAGTCGAGCTGGTATTTGATCAGATGCGAGGCGTACTGCGCGCACAGGGCGCCCAGCAATCCGCCGATCACCCAGGAGGTGTGGCAGAACAGGTTGAAGCCAATCAGATAACGGACGTTCACCGGCGCCCCGGTGCCCAGTTTGACGCTGTGGAAGGCGAACGATTCATCGGTCAGGCCGCCGGCGTAACACCAGCGTTCCATGCGACTCAGGCCCAGCGCCCGCAGGGCTTTCGCCATGTAGACCGACATCAGCATGTGCCGCGCGTTGATCAGAAACGTGGTCAGCACGATGGTGGTCAGTGACGCACCGCTGCTGATCAGCGCCAGCGCCGCAAACTGCGAAGCCCCGGCATACACGAACAGACACATCGCCACCGGCAGCCACAGTGGCAGCCCGGCATTGACCGCCATCAGCCCGAACACGAACGACACGGTAAAGTAACCAGCGACCACCGGGCTGGCTTCGGCAAAGGTGCGCGATGGCTGACGGTCGACCATCAGCGGCGCACTGCCGGATGTTTCATTCATAGATCCCTCTCAAATGTCCGCTCGCCGTGAGGTTCGCAAAAACCCTGGGCCGTCCAGAAACGCTTGCCCGCGAGGTTAGCATCATCGACGAACAGGAACATCCGCAGCACTCCGACCCGTTTCATGTCGGCCGACGCCGCTTCCACCAGCCGCTGGCCCACGCCCTGGCTGCGATAGCGCAGGCTGACCGCCAGATGGTTGATCGTGCCACGACTGCCGAGCATGCCGCCCAGCACCGCGCCGACGATCTCGCCTTCGACATCGAAGGCCAGATACGCCGTGGTGGTTTTCTGGATCAACACGCCGCGCAGGCATTTGGCGTCCTGCCATTCACAGAACGACACTTCGTCGAACTGGCGGAAGAAACGCTCCATGCGCTGCGCGTCCTTGGCCGTCGCGCGCCGCAGCACCACCGGCGTCGAGCATTCGACGCCGTCGATTGGGGTGATCTGATTAGCGAACAATGTCGAAAGCGGTCCCGGGCCGCGAGAAGGAAATCGCCAGGATCTGCCGGTACGCCATGGCATGGGAGTGAGTGTTGCGTGCCGGTGTCACGTAGTGGCGCATATCACGGTCGAGGAAATAGGTGGTGTCGAGGATTTCCTGGTAAGTGGTCGACGCCAGTTGCTGCTCGTGGATGTCGTACAAACGACTCTCCGCACCCTCGACATTGTTGCGGCCCCAGAAGTGCACACCGCTGAACGGATAACCGTCGCAGTGAATCCCTTCCGGAGTGATTTCCAGTTGTTTGCCGGGTTTGATCTCGATACGGATCTGATGGATCTGGCACTGCCAGATTTCATCG
Organism: Pseudomonas sp. GW456-12-1-14-TSB6; assembly: GCF_059424205.1. NCBI lineage: Bacteria > Pseudomonadati > Pseudomonadota > Gammaproteobacteria > Pseudomonadales > Pseudomonadaceae > Pseudomonas > Pseudomonas sp. GW456-12-1-14-TSB6. Next base: position 196,618 of record NZ_JBWKZE010000004.1, on the reverse strand, counting down.
TGCAGCTCTTCCGGCAACACGCTTTTGTACACTTCAAAATCGGTGTCGATCAGGCTGCGCATTACCGGCGAGCTGATGACTTCGTCCGAGAAGTCCTGGAAGTGCCGCACAACGCCGCCCACATAGCTGTTGTTGGCCTTGGACTGTACGTACGCGCGATGTTCCAGTTGCTTGAGTTCGCGAGTCTTGGGGTTGTATTCAAAGTCGCTGTAACGACGGTAACGCATGCCGGCTTCGGCCTGACCGTAGTAACTGTCAGGCTCCATGTTTTCCCAACTTTTGGTCAGTCTGACGAAGTCGGCGAAATGACCGTAGAGATTGAAGTCAGCACCCTGCACATTGGCGTACTTGTCGCGCCGTAGCGATTCGCCCACTTCTCTGGTTAAAACGATCATTACCAAATTCTCCGCTGCATTGAGCGGCCTAATCTATTAGGTGGAGAATTTGCGTCCATGAGAAAGAATTTCAGGCATTTAAAGCCCTGTTTGAAACGCGATTTGAAACGGCTTGAAAGTGCATTTCAAATGACAAAAACACGGGTTTTTATGCTGTTTTCGCAAAAAACGTCAAAAAAAAACCCCGAACCAGTCGGGGTTTTTCTGACGCGTTTCGCGGGTTCAACCAAACATCAGAAGACGTTGATCGGGTAATCCACGAACACCCGCAGTTCGTTGCCGCTGACGTTGTATTCGCTGGATTTCTGCGAAACACGCAGGATCGAGCTGCGCAGCTTGATGCTCAGGTCTTTGGCCGGGCCACTTTGCACGACGTACTTGAACTGGTTGAAGATTTCACGCTCGGTGCCGCCTTCGCTGGTGGACGTGGTGATGTTGTCGCCACGCACGTACGCGAAGTTGTAGCTCAGACCCGGTACGCCGAATGCGCTGAAGTCCAGGCCGTAGCCCAACTGCCAGCTGCGCTCGTCTTCAGCGTTGAAGTCGGACCAGTAGGAGTTGGCCAGGTAGATGGTGTTGCCACCGTCACCCACGCGACCCTGACCTTTCAGATAACCGCCGTAGGCGTAACCCAGGTTGCTGTCGCCGGTGGAGCGCTGGTGCGCCACGGTGAACGAGTGCGGGCCGGTGGCGAAGGTCGCTGCCAGGCTCCAGATCTTGTTGTCGTCGCCGGTCACACCGTTTTCGCGGACGTAGGAGTTGTCCAGCTTGGTGCGGTAACCGTTGAAGTCCAGGGTCAGGGACTGATCCTTGTCGATCGGGAACACGTAGTTGGCGTTCACGTATTGCTTCTTCAGCACGTCTTCGACGTCGGAAGCGTACAGCGCTGCCTTGAACTGTTCGGTGAACTGGTAGCTACCGCCCAACACGTTGATCGATTTCAGACCACCGCTGTCACGGCCTTCAGCGCTCTTGCGCGATTCGGCGGTGAAACGGCCGGCGTTCAGTTCCAGGCCCTTGATCTCTTTGGAAGTGATCAAAGTACCGGTGTAGCTTTCCGGCAGCAGACGCACGTTGTCGTAGCTCAGCACCGGCAGGGCCGGCATCTGGTCACCGTAAGTCAGTACGGTGTTGGAGATACGGAATTTGACGGCTGCGCCACCCTTCGACAGGTCGTCAGCCGCGTTGCCGCTGTCACCCTGTTTGAAGAAGTCGATACCACCGGCACCGCTGCGGCCCTTGCCGCCGTCCAGGCGCAGTGCATACAAACCGAAGGCATCCACACCCACACCCACGGTGCCTTGAGTGAAACCGGACGAGAACGTGCCGATGGCCGCTTGGCCCCATTCGGCTTTGTCCTGGTTGCCATCTTTGTAGTCACGATTGATGTAGGCATTGCGCAGCAGCACTTTGAGACTGCTGTCTTCAACAAAACCCTTGGACTCGGCCTGGTCGTTAGCCATGGCCGAAGTGGCACTCAACATCCCCAGTGCGATCAAACTGATTCGCTTGTTCAACATTTTGTTTTCCTTATTACGGGTTGAAACGCGCTGTGTCGAACGGCTGAAACGGCGCTTATTGCACTCTTTTATTCACCCCGAAACAAAAAGACCCGCTCAAGACAATGTCATGGCGGGCCTGCTCCTGATTTTGAGTCATGGCGGTTAGCCACAGGCGTTGGGCCGAATCGTAGCCGCGCCCTCAACAATGTGTCAATTTCAAGAATCGTCTTTAAATAGGCGAAAAACGTCTAAAAAAAGTAAATTTTGCGGTGGCTTCGTGCAGGGAAACGCCTGTAATCAGGGATTTTGATGCCGGGTCACGCACACCCGTCGAGGCTACAGACCGGCAAGGCATGCGCCGCTGTCGCAGGCGTAAACGACTCGCTCAACCATTGTGCGAAGGCCTGCGGTTTACCGAGCCACGGGCCGATATCCACCACTGTGAACTGACCATCCTGCTCCAGTGCGAGAGTCGGAAAACCCTGCCCGCCGAGTTTCGCCAACAGAGCGCGGCTGTTCTTCATATGTTGCTCGGTGTCGACGGACTGCTTGGCGTTCAAGAAAGTAGCGGCGTCGTAACCCTGCTGCACCGCGTATTCCAACAGCACGCTTTCGTCGGCAATTCGGCGCCCCTCGACATAGTGCGCCGTCTGCAAACGCCCCAGCAGTTCCAGGCCACGGCCGTCGATTTTTTCCGCTGCCAGCACAGCGGCAATCGGCGGTGCCGAATCAAACACCGCGGTGTGATCGCGCAACAGGCCTTCGAAATAAGCGTCGCCGAATGGCTGACCCGTGTATTCAGCAATGCGCCGGTCATGGGGCATTACGTAATTGCGCAGTTGCGGCGAAACGCTCTGGCGGTTGGCACCCGTCATCATGCCGCCGGCGTGGGCGATCACTGGCAGCACTTGCTGTGCGGCCTGTACCAGCGGTTTGGCGCCATAGCACCAGCCGCACAACGGGTCGTAAATGTAGTGAAGGGTCATCGAAATGCTCCGGCTGGAAGGTGGGGAATGATGTCGGCACATTAGTCCCTCGGTCGTTGCGGAAAAACGCCGGAATGGCTTTCAGTGTGTTTCGGCAATCGGTCAAATCGAGACCGGCAGCCGCCACTTCCAGGTCAGGCAGACAACCCGGTGGGCATTGACACCTAAAGCTTCTGATATCGCGCCCATAAAAAAAGCGCTGCCATCCCGGCAGCGCTTTTTACAATCCCTGTTTGTTCTTCTTATCCTTCCATCACATCCCAGAGTGCGTCCAGTTCGGCCTCGCTGAACAGGCCAGCGGGGTAACGCTCGATCATCATCCGGCGCGGATCAGGTTCCCTGATCTGACGCGTTCCATTGGATTTCAACCAGTGCGCGACAATCTGGAGCGACTCAGTATTTACAGGCATGGGATGCAACGTCCGCTCGCTGATTACGTTCACTTCGGCGTTCATTTCAGCGCTCTCTCCCCGTTCGTGAGCGGCTAAGTTATCCAAGGTATATGACAGAACTGTTGAAGTTCTCCCCCCTCCCTAGTGCACCATGAGCGATACAAGAGCTATGCCAATGTCTGGCAATTGTCGACCAGCGGACATAAAGAAACCCGCAGTCCTGACGGGCTGCGGGTTTCTCTTCATACGAGGGCAACAAATGACTGCCCGGTCGTTTTTTCAATCAACTCAAGCTGTTACATCCGCACTCACTCTTTGTGCGGCGCGGGTTGCTGTTGGGTAAGGCAGTGAATATTGCCGCCCCCCAGTAACAGTTCGCGACCCGGCACCATCACCACTTCATGTTGCGGGAACAGGTTCTGCAGGATCTCGCGCGCCGGGGCGTCCATCGGGTCGTCGAAGCTTGGCGCGATGATGCCACCGTTGACGATCAGGAAGTTCACGTAGGAACCGGCCAGGCGCACGCTCGGGTTGCGCTCCTGAGTGCCGTCCACCGGGTCCACGCCAGCGCATTCTTCTTCGGTGGCAAACAGCGGCCCCGGAATCGGCATCTTGTGCACCGTGAACGGGCGGCCCTTGGCGTCAGTGCTGCTTTCCAGCACTTTCATCGCGGCCTGGCAGCGCGGGTAGTTCGGATCCTGCGGATCGTCAGTCCACGCCAGCAGCACTTCGCCCGGACGCACGTAGCAGCAGAAGTTATCCACATGGCCGTCGGTTTCGTCGTTGAACAGGCCATCCGGCAGCCAGATGATTTTGTCCACCGACAGGTTTTCACTGAGCACCGCTTCGATTTCTTCGCGGCCCAGGTGCGGGTTGCGATTGCGGTTGAGCAGGCATTCTTCGGTGGTGATCAGGGTGCCTTCGCCGTCGACGTGAATCGAGCCGCCTTCGAGCACGAAGCCTTCGGTGCGATAACGCGGGCTGCGCTCGATTTCGAGGATCTTGCCGCCGACCTGGGAGTCGCGATTCCACGGCGAATACAGGCCACCGTCAAAACCGCCCCAGGCGTTGAAGTCCCAGTTCACGCCGCGCACTTCGCCGCTGTTGTTGATCACGAAGGTCGGTCCGCTATCGCGAACCCAGGCGTCATCGCTGGACATCTCGACCACGCGGATATTCGGCACGTCGAGGCGAGCGCGAGCGTTTTCGTACTGGCCGGCGGACACCGCCACGGTGACCGGCTCGAAACGCGCGATGGCCTTGGCCACGGCGGCGTGAGCGGCCTGGGCCGGCTTGCCGCCCAGACGCCAGTTGTCCGGACGCTCGGGCCAGATCATCCAGGTCTGGGTTTGCGGTGCCCATTCGGCCGGCATGTAGAAGCCATCGGCGCGTGGTGTGCTTTTCAATGTGGTCATGTCGATCAGACTCCAGGGAACCGTCGAGGGTTTTCAACGCGCCGTACAGGGATGGACGACGGACTATGGCGACTTTATAAACGATAAATATCGGCTTTAGAAGCAAGTAATGAAAAACAATCGGAATTAACCCCTTAAAATACCGATACAAATCGGTATTCGAAGGTTGCGGATCGTTTCAAAGCCCTTCTTCAAGCACCTTCGCCAGCATGTCGACAAAGAAATCCACGCTCTGACGCGAGGTGACCATCGGCGGTTTGATCTTCAGAACGTTCAGGTAATCGCCGGTCGGCTGCATGAAGATCCCCAGCTCGCGCAGGCGATCACACAACAGCGTGGTTTCCTCGGTTGCCGGCTCCAGGGTTTCCCGATTGCGGATCAGCTCGACCCCCAGATAGAACCCCGAACCGTGCACTGCGCCGACCAACGGATATTGATCGATCAGCGCTTCCAGCCGCGCCTTGAAATGAGCGCCGACCACCTGGGCGTTTTCCCAGAGCTTTTCTTCTTCCATGACATCGAGCACCGCCATGCCGATCTGGCAGCTCACCGGACTGCCGCCGGCGGACGAGAAGAAATAGCCCTCGGCCTCCAGCGCCTCGGCGATTTCCCGGCGGGTGATCACCGCGCCCAGCGGCTGGCCGTTGCCCATTCCTTTGGCCATGGTGATGATGTCCGGCACTACGCCTTGCTCTTCGAAACCCCAGAAGAAATGGCCCATACGGCCATAACCGACCTGCACCTCATCGGCGATGCACACGCCGCCACGGGCGCGCACCAGTTCATAGACTTTTTTCAAGTAACCCGGCGGTAGCGAAATCCCGCCCGCATTGCCGTAGACCGGCTCGCAGATGAACCCGGCCAGTTGGCGTTTCTGCTCATCAATCTTCGCCAGATGATGCTCGACGCTGCGCACGTAATCCGGCGCCGAATCCGCGCCGCGAAACTCGCCGCGATAGGTGTTCGGCGCCGTCACCGCATGCACCCAGTCCGGGCGACTGCTCAGGGCTTGCGGGTTATCGGCAATCGAGGTCGAGACCGCGTCTGCGCCGACCGTCCAGCCGTGATAGGCCTCCAGCACGCTGATCATGTCGCGGCCACCGCTGGCGGCCCACGCCAGGCGGATCGCCAGGTCATTGGCCTCGCTGCCGCTGTTGACCAGGAACACCCGATCCATGCCCTCCGGCGCCAGCTTCAACAAGCGTTCGGAGAACTCGGCGACGGCTGCATAGTTGAATCGCGAGTTGGTATTGAGCAGCGACCACTGGCGGCCCGCGACCGCCGCCATGCGCGGGTGACCGTGGCCGAGCACCGCGACGTTGTTGAGCATGTCGAGGTAGGAGCGGCCCTGCATGTCGATCAGGTGATTGCGCCAGCCGCGCTCGATACGCGGCGGGTCGACGTAATAGTGTTTCTGGGTGCGGGCGAAACTGGCGTCGCGGCGCGCCAGCAGAGTCGCCGCGTCCAGCTCCGGCTCGGCGTCGCAGGCCAGGCCCAGCAGTGCGGCCGGCGAGGGGGACAACGCCTGCCACGCCAACGCGCGTGATGGTGTACAGAACAGCGGCGCTTCCAGCTGTGCGCCGCGAATCAATTGCACGATCAACGGACCGTCCACCAAACCTAGCACCTGACCTTTCACCAGCGCCGCGCCGCCGTGCAACGAAGGTTTCACCCCCCACAGACGCAGGCTCAGTTGCGGGCCGTCGAGTCGCAGTGCGCCGTCGGCCGACAGGTGCAGTACGCCAGCGAACGGCGCCTCCACCGTAGAACCTTTGGGTACATGCAATTCGACGTGCAGCGGGAACGTCTCTGGCTCATCGGCGCTGTCGAGCCGAGTGCGCGACAACCGGTATTGTCCGTATCGACTGGCCGCCAGACCGTGCATGGAAGCGGCCTCGCTCAACAGACGCTGATCAATGCCAGGCTGCTCCCAGTTGCCCGCCTCGAAGTGGGCGCTCAACACACCCAGATCGATCAACGCGAATTCGCGCCCGACCAGATCGGGCAACAACGGCGCAAAACCTTCACTGTCGATGGCCGGCAATGCCTGGCCGACCGCCGTGAGAATCGCCGCCTCCATCAACGCCAGCGGCACCGAGGTAGCGACCCGGAAGATCTCCCATTCATGGGTCAGGTTGTCGCGGCTGTAGGTGTTGCCCGGATCGATGCTGACCTGTTGCTCGCCGCTGAGCACCAGCACCGCGGCCCGCGCCACGATCAGCGGCCACAGCGCCAGCAGTTCTTCGTGTTGCAGCGGATTGACCACGTGATAGGCCTGCACGGCCGGCAGGATCACGAACGGGTCGCCGGCGGCGTGATGCAGCAATGCGGCGCAGGTGACCGACAGATCGGTGATGCGCCAGGTGCGCACCAGGTCGCCGAAATCGATAACGCCCTGCAACTGCCAGTGCCGTCGGGCGTCACGCTGCCAGACCACATTGTCGTCGGTGATGTCCATGTGGATCGCCTGTACCGGCAGCTTTTCCAGCAGCGGCTGCAAACGAAGCCTGGCCTGTTCGGCAGCCTCGGCGATCAGCGTGCGTTGGCGTTCGTCTTCGATGACCGGCAGCAGGTGCTCGATCAGTGAACTGGCGTGGCGCGCGTCCCATTGCAATGTGCGCTCGAGCCCCGGATGGTCGAACCCGGCCAGGGCCAGATCCATTTCGCCGCAGAGCCGGCCGAACCCGGCAACAACCTCATGGCCAAGATGATCGAGAGCCGTCAGTGGCTGGCCCTCGATGTAATCGAGCAGCCGCACATGCACCGATTCGCCCTCGACGTCCAGGGTCAGCAGGTCAGCACCGTTACTGGCCGCAATCACCCGAGGCACCGTCACCGCGCCGTGCTCGGCCAGGTACTTAAGGCCCGCATGCTGGGCTTGCAGCTCGACCAGCGAATAATCGCCCCGGCAGATCTTCAGCACGAACCGCCCACGCTCGCTGTCGACCCGGTAATTGAGATCCTGCTGGCTGCCCAGGGCCTGCAACGTGCCGTTCAAGTCGTAATGCTGCGCCAGCAGATGCCGGGCCTGCTCCAGCGAAACCTGAGGGCTGGGCAAACTGGCGCGATGAATCAACGTGGCGAACGACATGGAACGACCCCTGAAATTTTATTAGGCGCCTATATCGCCATTGGTTCGGGCGATAAGCAACCCCCAGACCATCCGTCCCCCGACAGGTTGCGAAGCAGGGGGATTTGCATGCCCCTCTCGCACCTACCGGCACTTTGCGCAAGAATGTCGGCCATTCAAACCTGCCACTGGAATATCCCCATGAATGTAATCCCCACTGACCTGCCTGGTGTCCTGATCATCGAACCCAAGGTGTTTGGTGATGAGCGCGGGTTCTTTTACGAAAGTTTCAATGCCAAGGCCTTTCAGGACGCCACCGGCCTCGACACGCAGTTTGTGCAGGACAACCACTCGCGCTCGCAGAAAGGAGTGCTGCGCGGGCTGCATTACCAGCTGGAAAATACCCAGGGCAAACTGGTCCGCGTCACCGCCGGCGAAGTCCTCGATGTCGCCGTGGATATCCGCCGCAGCTCGCCGCATTTCGGCAAGTGGGTGGCCGTGCACCTGTCCGCCGACAACCATCGCCAACTGTGGGTACCGGAAGGTTTCGCCCACGGTTTCGTGGTGCTGAGCGAGTTCGCCGAGTTCCTCTACAAGACCACCGACTACTACAACCCGTCGTCCGAGCGCAGCATTCGCTGGGACGATCCGGATCTGGGCATCGACTGGCAGCTGGACGAAGCGCCAAAACTGTCGGCCAAGGATCAGGCAGCCGGCCTACTCAAGGACGCCGACGTCTTTTCCTGAAGTCCTGTGTGAATCTTCAGCGCCGCTGCACACCCGGCCACGGGTGCGCAGACTGCGCCTGCAAGCCTAGGCATAATGCGCCTGTACCCACAGGCGCTCGATGCTCATGACTCCGACCCTTCCCCGCCGCCCTCGCTGGCGCAGCCTCGCCCTGCTGGCCCTGTGCCTGGCACCGTTGCTGTGGCCGCTGGAACACCTGGCCGAGCGCTATTACCGCAGCGAGCTGGCCGGTCAGAATCGCCAGACCCTCGACCTCTACGTCGCCAACCTGTTGGGCACGCTGCATCGCTATGAAGTGCTGCCGCAAATCCTCGGCGACCTGCCCGCGCTGCGCGCGGTACTCGGGGCGCCGGACGACGGCGTGACCCAAGGCAACGCCAACCGCCTGTTGAAAAACATCGCCGCGCAGACCGGCGCCGAAGTCATGTACCTGATGGACACCAACGGTCAGACGCTCGCGGCGTCGAACTGGGACAAGCACGACAGTTTTGTCGGCCGCAATTTCTCTTTCCGGCCGTACTTCAGCGAGGCCATGGCCGGCCGCCTCGGGCGCTTCTTCGGTCTGGGCACCACGTCCGCCAAGCGCGGCTATTTCTTCGCCGCAGCGGTGCGCAACGGCGAAAAAATCATCGGCGTACTGGTGATCAAGGTTGACCTGGACCACACCGAAAGCCTGTGGGGCAAAACCCCGGAACAACTGCTGGTGACCGACCACAACGGCGTGGTCATCCTCACCTCGCGCCCGGAATGGCGTTTTCGCGCGACCCGCACCCTCAGTGATGCCGAGCGCGCGGCGATCACCGCAATCCAGCCCTACCCGACCCGCGAGCCACGCCCCTTGAACCTGAGCCCGACCGCGTGGCTTCCGCAGACCCAGGAGATCGCGGAAACCGGCTGGAGCGTCAGCATCCTCGCCCCGCGTACGTTGATCGACCGACCTGTGCGCACGGTGGTGGCGATCGGCGGCGCCACCTTGCTGGTGGTAATGCTGTTGCTCGGCCTGATGATGCAGCGTCGTCGTCATTACCTGGAACGGATCGCCTTTGAAGCCAAGGCCCGACGGGAACTCGAAGGCCGGGTTGCCGAGCGCACGAGTGATCTCGAAGGGCTCAACCGCCGACTGAAACAGGAAGTACTTGAACGCGAACAGGCCCAGCAGGAACTGGTGCGCGCCCAGGACGATCTGGTACAGGCTGGCAAGCTGTCGGCGCTGGGGACGATGTCGGCGAGCATCAGCCACGAACTCAACCAGCCGCTGGCGGCGATCCGCAGCTACGCCGAAAACGCCGAAGTGCTGCTCGACCACGAACGCACCGAAGACGCACGAGGCAACCTCAAACTGATCAGCGAGCTGACCGGGCGCATGGCCTCGATCATCGCCCACCTGCGCGCCTTCGCCCGCCGCGACCGCCACGCCCCGGAAAGCGTGGCCCTGCAACCGGCGCTGGACGACGCCCTGGCGTTGCTTGCCAAACGTCGCCGCAGCATGGATGTCGAACTGATCCGCGACCTGCCGGCCGCCACCCTGTGGGTCGAGGCCGGGGAAACCCGTCTGCGCCAGGTGCTGGGCAACCTGCTGGCCAACGCCCTCGACGCCCTGACCGAAAAAGGCCCGCCGCGCAAATTGTGGCTGAGTGCCGAATCCACCGACGAAGGCGTCAACCTGTACATTCGCGACAATGGCCCGGGTTTCTGCATGGAAGCACTGGGCCGTGCCAGCGAACCGTTTTACACGACCAAGACCCGCACTCAGGGTCTGGGTCTGGGGTTGGCCATTTGCGAAACCCTGATGCGCGCCTTCGGTGGTGAACTGTCGTTCGCCAACCACAAGCAAGGTGGCGCCCTGATCACCCTGCGGCTGCGCGCCGGCGCGCCCGGGGTCAGCCTGCAACCGTCCGAGGATCGAAGCGCATGACCATCGACAACCGCATTCAGGTGGTGCTGATCGACGATGATCCGCACCTGCGTCAGGCCCTCGGCCAGACCCTGGATCTGGCCGGCCTGAAAATTCTTCCGCTGTCCGAGGCCAAGGGCCTGGCCGCGCAACTGGAGCGTGACTGGCCGGGCGTCGTGGTCAGCGACATCCGCATGCCCGGCATGGATGGCCTGGAGCTGTTGAGCGAACTGCACGCCCAGGACCCGGAGCTGCCGGTGCTGCTGATCACCGGCCACGGCGATGTGCCGCTGGCCGTACAAGCCATGCGTGCGGGTGCCTATGACTTTCTGGAAAAGCCCTTCGCCAGCGACGCCCTGCTCGACAGCGTGCGCCGCGCCCTGGCTCTGCGCCGTCTGGTGCTGGACAACCGCAGCCTGCGCATGGCCCTGAGTGATCGCAACGAGTTGAGCGCACGGCTGGTCGGTCAGTCTGCACCGATGTCGCGCCTGCGCGAGCAGATCGGCGCGCTGGCGGCGACCAAGGCCGACGTGCTGATCCTCGGCGAAACCGGCGCCGGCAAGGAAGTCGTCGCCCGCGCCCTGCATGATCTTTCGAGTCGGCGTAACGGCCCGTTCGTGGCGATCAACGCCGGGGCGCTGGCCGAGTCGGTGGTCGAAAGCGAATTGTTCGGCCATGAGCCCGGCGCCTTCACCGGCGCGCAAAAGCGCCGGATCGGCAAGTTCGAATTCGCCAATGGCGGCACGCTGTTCCTCGACGAAATCGAGAGCATGAGCATGGACGTGCAGGTCAAACTGCTGCGCATGTTGCAGGAGCGAGTGGTCGAGCGTCTGGGCGGCAATCAGTTGATCCCGCTGGACATCCGCGTCATCGCCGCCACCAAGGAAGACCTGCGTCAGGCTGCCGATCAGGGGCGATTCCGGGCGGACTTGTATTACCGCCTCAACGTGGCACCGCTGCGCATTCCGCCGTTGCGCGAACGAGGCGAAGACGCGTTGATGCTGTTCCAGCATTACGCCGACGAAGCCAGTGCCCGCCACGGACTGCCACCTCACGAACTGCAACCGGCGCAACGGGCGTTGCTGCTGCGGCACTCATGGCCGGGCAACGTGCGGGAATTGCAGAACGCGGCGGAGCGTTTTGCCCTCGGCCTGGAATTGGCCCTGGACAACACGCAGCCCGATGGCAGCCCCGGCACCACCGTCGAGATCACGGCAGGAGGGCTCAGCGAGCAAGTGGAAAACTTCGAGAAATCCCTGATCGCCGCCGAACTGGCCCGCTCTCACAGTTCCGTGCGCAGTCTGGCCGAAGCGCTGGGTATTCCGCGCAAGACCCTGCACGACAAACTGCGCAAGCACGGGCTGAATTTCGCGGGCAGCGGCGGCCATTCGGACGAATCCGAATGAACTTCACTCAATTCACTTTTCTGCCGCAAGAGGTCCGGGCATGAAGCACGACAGTCGTTATCTGGAATCCATTCTTCATCACGACATCCCGCTGACCCGGGACATGGGCCTCAAGGTACTCGACTGGCACGAGCAGCAATTGCGCCTGCACCTGCCGCTGGACGCCAACGTCAATCACAAGAGCACCATGTTCGGCGGCAGCCTGTATTGCGGCGCGGTGCTGGCCGGTTGGGGCTGGCTGCATTTGCGTTTGAAAGAGGAAGGCATCGAAGACGGTCACATCGTGATTCAGGAAGGGCAGATCAGCTATCCACTGCCGGTGACCGGTGATGCCATTGCGATTTGCCCGTCACCGAGCGCAGCGCAGTGGAAGAAATTTCTGACGATGTATCAGCGTTACGGACGGGCGCGACTGACGCTGCACACGCGGGTCGTCAATGCCGGGAGCGATGAGGATGCAGTGACGTTCAGCGGGCAGTACGTCCTGCACCGCTGAAAACTGAACACGCTTACGAGCGGGCAAGTTCGAGCAGCTTTGCCCGCCATGCTGCTTTCGCCGGCAACGCCAGGAAGAAACTGTTCAACAAAGATTCCCGAGCTGGATAACAGAACGCTGCGCCACTCAGGTCGAGCACTTCACCGCCCGCCCCTTCCAGAACGCCCTGCGCCGCCGCCGTGTCCCATTGCGAAGTCGGCGCCAGTCGCGGGTAACAATCCGCCGCACCTTCGGCCAGCAGACAGAACTTCAGCGAACTGCCGATGTTGGCCAGCTGCAACTCGCCAAGACTGGCGCTCAAACCGGCCAGCAAGTGTTCCTGCTCCGGACTCGAATGGCGGCGGCTGGCGACCACGGTGAACGCTTCGCCAGGCCCCGGCACATCACGCACCTGAATCGCCAGCGGCGTACCGCCCGTGTCGCCGCGCCAGGCACCGAGCCCAGCTCCGCCGACGTAGAAGCGTCCGTTGGTCGGCATCGACACCACACCGAACACTACCCGGCCGTTCTCGATCAGCGCGATGTTGACGGTGAATTCTTCGCTGCCGCTGATGAACTCCTTGGTGCCATCCAGCGGGTCCACCAGCCACCAGCGCTGCCAGCCTGCGCGCACGCTTTGCGGGATATTGGCGTCCTCTTCGGACAGCACCGGAATGCTCGGGTCCAGCGCCGTCAGGCCCGCCACGATCACATGGTGAGCGGCCATGTCCGCCGCCGTCACCGGCGAATCATCGGACTTGGCGGTGACGGCCACATCGGCACGCCAGAACGGCAGGATCGCCTCACCGGCCCGCAGGGCAAGTTCAACCACCGGCGCCATCAACGGATGGGGAAAATTCATCGGCATCTCACTCATGACTGGAAAAATCCGCGCTGGGTCAGCAGGTCGCGGGTCAGGTACAACGCCGCCAGGGCGCGTCCCTCACTGAAATTCGGATTCTGCGCCAGTGCCGACAGCTGTCGCAGATTGACTTTGTCTACACGCATCGGCTCGGGTTCGTCGCCTTCGAGACGCTCTTCGTACAGGTCGGTGGCCAGCACCACCTGGATTTTCTGGCTCATGTAACCGGGGGACAACGACAATTCGGTCAGATGCTCCAGCTGTCGCGCGCCATAACCGGCTTCTTCCTTGAGCTCGCGCTCGGCGGCAGCCAGCACATCTTCGCCGGGCTCGATCAGGCCTTTGGGCAGCGACAGTTCATATTCGTCGGTACCGCCGCAGTATTCTTCGACCAGCACCGCGTGCTCGGCATCGAGCATTGCCACGATCATCACCGCGCCATAGCCGGCGCCCTTGCCGACCAGTCGCTCGTAGGTGCGTTCCACGCCATTGGAGAAACGCAGCTTCAGCTCTTCGACGCAGAACAGCCGGCTGGTGGCGACGATCTCGCGGGCGAGTACGGTGGGTTTCTGGCGCATGCAAAGCTCCTTGGCGTGAACGCGCTACTATAACGCGGCTTTTCCGATTGTTTGCGTCGGATATCCTTCTACCGCTCGAGACGTTGCCATGCCTTCATTACCGTGGTCCGACATCGATACCGTTCTGCTCGACATGGACGGCACGTTGCTGGACCTGCACTTCGACAATCACTTCTGGCTGGAACACCTGCCGCAGCGCTATGCCGAACTGCATGGCGTGAGCCGGGTCATGGCGGAAATGGAATTGCAGCCGTTGTTCGAGCGCCATGCCGGTCAGCTGCAGTGGTACTGCCTGGACTTTTGGAGCGCCGAACTGAAGCTGTCAGTTCGCGAACTGAAACGGGAAACCGCCCACCTGATCGCCCTGCGCCCGGACGCCGACACCTTTCTGGAAGCGATCAAACGAGCCGGCAAACGCGTGGTGATGATCACCAACGCACACCGCGATTCACTGTCGCTGAAACTGGAACGCATCGAACTGGCGCCGTACTTCGAGCGGCTGATCAGCTCCCACGATTACGGTTTTCCCAAGGAGAACCCGCAATTCTGGGACGCGTTGCAGACCGACATCGACTTCGACCCGGCGCGCAGTCTGTTCATCGACGACACCTTGCCGATCCTGCGCAGTGCACGGAATTTCGGCGTGGCGCATCTGTTGGCCGTGAAGGAACCGGACAGCCGCAAAGGGCCGAAGGACACCGGGGAGTTTGCGGCGGTCGAGGATTATCGGGATTTGATTGCCGGGCTCTGATTGCCGGGCTCTGAAGACTGCAGGAGCCGCCAAAGGCTGCTCCCGCAGGCATGTTGTTACTCGGGAATACGCAGCGTCTGCCCCGGATAAATCTTGTCCGGGTGTGACAGCAGTGGCTTGTTGGCCTCGAAGATCTTGTTGTACTGGTTGGCGTTGCCATACACCGCCAGGGAAATTGCGCTGAGGGTGTCGCCCTTCTTCACGACCACAAAACGCGCCGCCGCCACAACCGGCCCGGTCACGGTGATCTGGTCATCGACGCTGCCGACACCGGCAATGTTGCCCACTGCCAGAAGAATCTTCTCTTTCTCTTCCTGGCTCGCCACTTCACCGGTAACGGTCACCTTGTCCCCGTCCACGGTTGCCTGGACATTCGGATTACCCAACCCGACCTTGCTGATGTGTTCCTTCAATTGCTCGCTGGCATTGGCGTTGCCGGGGGTCAGCAGGTCGAGCAGTTTCTCACCCGCTTCTTTCACAAAGCTCAAAAGACTCATGGCGCACACTCCTTGATTTGGGTTCCAGACGCCCAAGCCTAGACCACCCCGGACAAACCCGGTTCCAAGCCGACCAATGACCCTGCCGTCACTCAAGCGGTAGAATCGCCCACCCCTGCCAGCGCCCCGGAGCGAAGATGGACATCAAGCAGCTGAAATTCCTCATCGCCCTCGACGAAACCCGCCATTTCGGCCAGGCCGCCGCCCGCTGCCACATCACCCAGCCGACCCTGTCGATGCGCCTGCGCAGCCTCGAGGAAGAACTCGACCTGCCACTGGTCAACCGTGGCCAGCGCTTCGAAGGGTTCACCGCGCCGGGGGAACGGGTGCTGGCCTGGGCACGCACGGTACTGGCGGCCTACGACGGCTTGCAGGCGGAAGCGGCGGCCTGTCGCGGCAATCTGATCGGCACCCTGCGCCTGGGCGTGGTGCCGTTGTCGAGTTTCGATGCACTGCCGTTGATGCAACGCCTGCACGCACAACATCCAAACCTGCGCTTCGAACTGTCCTCGCTGAGCTCCGAACAGGTTCTGGAGCAACTGGCGAACAACCGCATCGACATTGGCGTGTCTTACCTGGACCGCCTCGACGGCGAGCGGTTTGAATCCCTGGCCTTCAGCGAAACGCAGATGGGCCTGCTCTACGACCAGCGGTTCTTCAACTTTGGTGAGGCACCGTTGAGTTGGGAATCGCTGATCGAACTGCCCCTGGGCATGCTTACCAGCGGCATGCACTTTCGCCAGTCCATCGACCATAACTTCCACAGTCGTGGCCTGACGCCGCAGCCGTTACTGCAAACCGACGCCGTTCACCAATTGTTGCAAGCGGTGCACGGCGGCTTGTGCTGTGCGGTGATGCCACTGGACGGCGGCCTGGAGAACCTGACCGATCATCTGCGCCTGCAACCCATCGAAAACGCCCAGACCCTCGCCCGACTGGGCCTGATCATGCGTCGCGGGGCACCACGATCGGCGCTGGCCGAAGCCTGTTTCGCGCTTTATCAAAAATCACCCACGGACACTTGATCGACGGCATCTATCGAGGGATCGACACTAGCGATTAGACGCGACATCTTGCCGCGCCTAGTCTTAACGTTGATCAATCCGTCGGTGATGCCATGAACGCCAAGCGCCCGGCCTGCGCGGCGCCTGCTCTCGAAACGCCCGCGCCAGCCGCCAGTCAGACCTACAGCTACAGCGATCTCCCCCTCGCGGAATCGGCCAGCACCGCGCTGGCCGAAGAAGTCGCGTTGGCGATTGCCTACAACGGCATCAGTCAGGCCGTGATGCTGGTGACGCCGACCGACCTTGAAGACTTCATCGTCGGTTTCAGCCTCGGCAGCGGCATCATCGAAGACGTTTCGGACATCTACGACCTGCAACTGAGCGACTCGGGCTCGGCGCAATATGCGCAAGTGACCATTGCCAACCGCGCCTTCTGGAACCTCAAGCAGCAGCGGCGGCAACTGGCCGGCACCAGCGGTTGCGGACTGTGCGGCGTGGAAGCGGTGGAGCAGGCGCTGCCTGACCTCAAGGTCTTGCCCGGTGCACCTTTGCCGCCCGCCGAATGGCTCGATGGTTTGCGTCAGCGTATCGGCGCATTCCAACCGCTGGGTCAGCATTGCGGCGCAGTGCACGCGGCGGTGTTCATGAACGCCAGCGGTAAATTGCTGCTGGGCCGCGAAGACATCGGCCGGCACAACGCCCTCGACAAGCTGATCGGCGGCCTGATCCGGCAAAAGATATCCACAGCCGGCGGCCTGGCAATTGTCACCAGCCGTTGCAGCCTCGAATTGATCCAGAAAGTCCTGCGGGCCGGGATTCAGACCCTGGTCAGCCTGTCCGCGCCCACCGGCCTCGCCGTGCAATGGGCCCGACGCCATAACCTCAATCTCATTCACCTGCCGCAGAAAAACGCGCCGCGGGTGTATAGCCCAGAAATGGAGAAACACCCGTGAGCCAACATCATCAAGCCGACCAGAAACCCGTTCCGCGCTACAAGCCTTACAAGGGCCCGGCCGGCGGCTGGGGCGCCCTGATCAGCGTGGCCCAGGCCTGGTTGACCAGCGACAACGCGCTGAAAAACCTGCGCATGATGCTCAAGACCAACCAGAACGGTGGCTTCGACTGCCCGGGCTGCGCCTGGGGCGACTCGCCGGAAAGCGGCATGGTCAAGTTCTGCGAGAACGGCGCCAAGGCGGTGAACTGGGAAGCGACCAAGCGCCGGGTCGATGGCAAATTCTTCGCCAAACACAGCGTCACCTCGCTGCTGGAACAGAGCGACTACTGGCTTGAATATCAAGGTCGTCTGACCGAACCGCTGGTGTATGACGCCGAAACCGACCGCTACAAACCCATCAGCTGGGACGATGCCTACGCGCTGATCGGCAAACACCTGCAAGCGCTGTCGAGCCCGGATCAGGCCGAGTTCTACACCTCGGGCCGGGCCAGCAACGAAGCGGCGTACCTGTATCAACTGTTCGTGCGCGCCTTCGGCACCAACAACTTCCCCGACTGCTCGAACATGTGCCACGAGGCCAGCGGCGTGGCCCTGGCGCAGAGTGTCGGCGTCGGCAAAGGCACCGTGACCTTCGACGACTTCGAACATGCCGATGCGATTTTCGTCTGGGGCCAGAACCCCGGCACCAACCACCCGCGCATGCTCGAACCGCTGCGTGAAGCGGTGAAACGCGGTGCCCAGGTGGTGTGCGTCAACCCGCTGAAAGAACGCGGCCTGGAACGCTTCCAGCACCCGCAGCATCCGCTGGAAATGCTCACCAACGGCGACAAGCCGACCAACACCGCGTATTTCCGCCCGGCGCTGGGCGGCGACATGGCGGTGTTGCGCGGCATGGCCAAGTTCCTGCTGCAATGGGAGCGCGATGCGCAGAAGGCTGGCGCACCGGCCGTGTTCGATCACGATTTCCTCAATGAACACAGCATCAACGTGCTCGAGTACCTCGGTGTTGTCGACGACACGCCGTGGGAGCAGATCGTCGAGCAGTCCGGCCTGACCCTGGTGGAGATCGAGCAAGCGGCGCGCATGTACGCCAAAGGCAAGAACGTGATCATGTGCTGGGCGATGGGCATCACCCAGCATCGCCACTCGGTGCCGACCATCCAGGAAATCGCCAACCTGATGCTGCTGCGCGGCAACATCGGCAAACCCGGCGCCGGTCTGTGCCCGGTGCGCGGCCACAGTAACGTGCAGGGCGACCGCACCATGGGCATCAACGAACGTCCGCCGGTGGCGTTCCTTGATTCCCTTGAACGCCGCTTCCAGTTCAAGGTGCCACGTCACAACGGGCACAACGTGGTCGAAGCGATTCACGCGATGGCCGAAGGTCGCGCCAAGGTGTTTATCGGTCTGGGCGGCAACTTCGCCCAGGCCACGCCGGACAGCCCGCGCACCTTCCAGGCCCTGAGCAACTGTGACCTGACCGTGCAGATCAGCACCAAGCTCAATCGCAGCCACCTGGCCCACGGCAAGGACGCGCTGATCCTGCCGTGTCTGGGCCGTACCGACATCGATATCCAGACCGAAGGCCCCCAAGCCGTCACCGTGGAAGACTCGTTCAGCATGGTGCACGCCTCCAACGGTCAGTTGCAGCCGCTGTCGAACCAGATGCGCTCCGAGCCGTCGATCATCGCCGGCATCGCCGCCGCGACCCTGGGCAGCAAACCGGTGGACTGGAACTGGCTGGTGGCCGACTACCGGCGCATCCGCGAACTGATCGCCGACACCATTCCGGGCTTCAAGGACTTCAACGAGAAGGTCAAGAACCCGGGTGGTTTCTACCTCGGCAACAGCGCCGGTGCACGCAAGTGGAACACCACGTCCGGTCGGGCCAACTTCAAGCCGAACATGCTGCCCAAGGACCTGATCCACGAGCGCACTCGCGCCACCGGCAAACTGCCGGATCTGATCCTGCAATCGATGCGCTCTCACGATCAGTACAACACCACGATTTATGGTCTCGACGATCGTTATCGCGGGGTGAAGGGACAGCGCGATGTGTTGTTTGCCAACGAAGCCGACATCATCCGTCTGGGCTTCAAGCCGGGACAGAAGGCTGACATCGTATCGCTGTGGGACGATGGTCGCGAGCGCCGGGTGAAGGGCTTCACGCTCTTGGCGTTCGATATTCCTGCAGGGCAGGCAGCGGCTTATTACCCTGAGGTGAATCCGTTGGTGCCGTTGGAGAGCACCGGCGATGGCAGCCATACGCCGACGTCGAAGTTCATTGCCATTCGCCTGGAAGCGGCGAGTGAAACGGGGTTGATCATGGCCAAGTCGGCCTGATTCTGATTGCTCCCACGCTCTGCGTGGGAGCGCAGCCGTAGACGCTCCGCGTCCGAAAGTCAGACTCGATACATCATGCAGGCACTTTTCAAACGCCCACAAAAAAGGCCGCCTTGTGATCAAAGCGGCCTGTCCGAAGTAGTTAAAGACCGGCGAAAAACCGTTAAGTTCCGCCCAAAAATCAGCAACTTGCAGAATTGTATACAGGTCGTGCTATTCGTCGGATTTCGATTGTCACGCCCATTGCAGAGCCTCAGGATCGCGCCGTCATCCCTTTGAGGCTCCTCTATGAAGTTCTCCTCGATTCTCTTGTTGTCCCTTGGCCTGGTCAGTGGCTTCGCTTCTGCCGGAGGCACCACCGAAGCAGGTGTGGGCGGCGCATTGGGCGGGGTTCTTGGCTCGGTCGTCGGTCAATCCTTAGGCGGCAGTACAGGTTCAACCATCGGCGCAGCCCTGGGCGGCGCGGGTGGTAGTGCGGTGGGCGCCGACAAGCGCAGCCGTGGTGAAGCAGCCATTGGCGGTGCGCTGGGCGCAGCCGGCGGCAACGTGGTCGGCCGCAGCATGGGCGGCACCACCGGCAGCCTGATCGGCGCAGCGGCCGGCGGCGGCGCGGGTGGCGCGCTGGGCAACTACATGGGCAACAAGAGCGATGACGATGATCGTCATTACGATCGTCGCCATGATGATCGTCGCTACTACCGTGACCGTCACCCAGGTCGTGGCCATGCCTATGGCCATCGCAAGCATCACCGCTACTATCGCGACTGAGGCCTGGCCTCTTTAGCCGATACATCCAGATCGCAGCTCCCCCGGGCTGCGATTTTTTTTGCCTGTCACATCGCCAGGCGTTCCAGCGCTTCGCGCAATCGGGTTGGAATCGACACCGGCTGATTGGACGCCCGGTCGACAAACACATGCACGAAGCGCCCGGCGGCACAGGCCTCGTCTTCTTCGGCCTTGAACACCGCCAGCTCGTATTGCACCGAACTATTACCCAGCTTGCCTACCCGCAAGCCGATCTCGATTCGATCCGGAAAAGCGATCGACGCGAAGTAGTCGCAGGACGAACTCACCACAAACCCCACCACCTCGCCGTCATGGATATCCAGCCCCCCGACCTGAATCAGGTAGGTGTTCACCGCCGTGTCGAAGAAACTGTAATAGGTGACGTTGTTGACGTGGCCGTAGGCGTCGTTGTCGTGCCAGCGCGTGGTGATCGGCTGGAAGTGCGGGTAATCGCTGCGTTGCGGCATCGGGTTGGACATCAGTGTCGATTCCTGAAGTGATCTGCTCAGTCTAAAGATAAAAACCCTTGCCGCGCGCCGCCAGCTCGCCAATCAATGGCGCCGGCCGCCAGTGATCGCCCTGCCGGGTCTCCAGTGCCAGCAATCGCTTGTGAATGTCGGCCAGCCCCTGATCATCCGCCCAGGCCATCGGCCCGCCTCGCTCCGCCGGGAAGCCATAGCCATTCAGATAGACCTGATCGATGTCATGCGCCGACTCGGCAATCCCTTCCTGCAGGATCTTCGCCCCTTCGTTGACCAACGCCAGCAGGCACCGCTCGAGGATCTCCTCCGAGCCAATATCCCGGCGATGAAACCCCAGCCCCTCGCTGACGCTCAACACCAGCGCATCGACCTCGGGATCATGCTCGGCCTGACGACTGCCCGGCTCGTAGTGGTAATAACCGTTTCCGGACTTCTGACCGAACCGGCCCAACTCGCACAGACGGTTATCCACTTGAACCTCCGGTGCATCCTGCCCCTTGCCCGCCAGTTCGCGGGCACGCCACTCAAGATCGATGCCGACCACGTCGTACATGCGAAACGGCCCCATGGCAAAACCGAAGCTCTGCAATGCCGCATCGACCTGATGCGGGTACGCCCCTTCGAGCAACATCTTGCGCGCTTCGAGCACATACGGATGCAGCATGCGGTTTCCGATAAAACCGTGGCAGTTGCCCGACACCACACTGACCTTGCCCATGCGCTTGCCCAGCTCAAGCGCAGCCTCAAGCACAGCCGGAGAAGTTTGTGCGCCACGGACTATTTCCAGCAACTTCATGATGTGCGCCGGGCTGAAGAAATGCAGGCCCAGCACTTGAGTCGGGCGCCGTGTCGCGGCGGCAATGGCGTCGATGTCCAGCGCCGAAGTATTGCTCGCCAGCAGCGCCTCGGGCTTCAGCACGCCATCGAGCTCGCGGAAGATCTTCTGCTTGAGCTCGAGGTTCTCGTACACCGCTTCAATCACCAGGTCGATGTTGCGGATTGCCACATAGTCCGCCGCCGCGCTGACACGGGCAATCCGCGCATCGGCTTCGGCCTGATCGATCCGGCCCTGTCGCACGTTGTGCGCGTAGGTATCGGCCACGGTGGACAGCGCCTGTTCGAGCATCTGTGGATTGTTATCGACCCACTGCACTGATACGCCGGCGTTGGCCAGGCACATGACAATGCCGCGGCCCATGGTGCCGGCGCCGATCACGGCGGCCTGCTGAATAGCGAAGGATGTCTGGCTCATGTTGTTCTCTTGTTGGCGATCCGAAGACAGCCATCACCATAGTCAGCCACCGGGCATTTTTGAAGTTCATTGCCGTGATGATCGACATTCAGCAGATGGATTCGGAACTTCAAAGATGCGTCTGAGCCCAGGCCCGGACCTCGGCGTAGGGATATTCCTCAAGCGCCGCAAACCCGGAAATGGCCCGCGCCTTGAGCTTGGTAAACAACGGCACGCTGATTCCGCACAGAAACCGGGTCAATCGCTCGGCCGACGGAGCACTGCCGGTCAGTTGTTGATGCCTGTGGATAAATTCTCCACACAACGCCGCAAAATTTTTTTCCACAAGCGCCGGCAATTCAGGAGGCGCCGGGAGCCGGGCAACTTGCCCGTGGCACACAGAACAATGGCCGCACTGCTGCGGCGCATTGTGATCGCCGAAATATTCGGCCAGCCGATATCCAAGACATCGCTCGGTAGCGAACAGCTCGAGCATGGCGTGAATCCGCGCCACTTCGGTTTGCTCATGGCGGGTGAAATAGTCATGCAGTTCAGCGCTCAGGGCCTGGCTGTCGAAATCGCCGCGCAGAACGTTGTAGACCTCGGTCATCTGCTTGCTCTCAAGTTCGACCCAGCCCTTTTCCTGGAAATAATCCAGCGCTTTCACCACGCGGTTACGCTCGGCGGAATACTGCTCGTACATCGCCTGGAAATTCACCGTGGCCCAGGTACGCGCGCGGCTTGAGGTCTGGATGATCGCGGCGACGAAATCCCTGCGTTCACCTTCAAAACGCTCGAGCAACGCCTCGGGCTCCAGCAGGTATTTGAAACGGTACTCGGCGTAGTATGCGTAGCGCGGTGCAATCAGTCCTCGCAACTCCAACTGCACCAACAACGTCTTCAAAGGCAACGCGCGAATGTTGCTCTGATCCGCCAGCGGCCCGAGCAGAAATTCCCATTGGCCTTCGGGCGCGGCGGCCTGCAACTCGTCGAGCACGTGACGAATGCCCTCCTGTTCCGGCGTGTCGCCATACACGAAGTTTTCCAGCACGTTGAGGCTGTCGCGGTTGGCCAGTACCAGACAATCAGACGGTTGCCCGTCACGTCCTGCACGGCCGATTTCCTGGCTGTAGTTTTCGATGGATTTGGGCAGGTCGAAATGCACCACATTGCGGATGTCGCTCTTGTCGATGCCCATGCCGAAGGCGATGGTGGCGACGATGCAATCGGACTGCCCGCCCATGAAGCGCTTCTGGATCGCGTCCCGTTGCTCATGGGGCAAACCGGCGTGATAAGCCTCGGCCTGAATGCCATTGCGCTCCAGATGTTCGGCAATCTGCTCGGCGGTTTTCTGCAGGGTCACGTAGACGATGCTCGGCTGACCTGCGCGCTCGTTCATCCACTCCACCAGACGCCGGCGCTTGTCCTGCCCACGCACCGGCTCGACCAGCAGATTGAGGTTGGGCCGGTAGAAACCGGTGGTCACCACATCGTCTGCCGCGATGGCGAATTTCGCTTGCATGTCGGCGATGACTTTTGGCGTTGCAGTGGCGGTCAGCAGCAGGGTTTGCGGGATGTTGAACTGGCGCTGGTAGTCCGGCAGCTTGAGGTAGTCGGGGCGGAAGTTGTGGCCCCACTCGGAGATGCAGTGCGCCTCATCCACCACCAGCAGCGAGATCGGAACCTGCTGCAAAAAGTTGCGAAAGCGCTCGTTCTTCAAACGCTCCACGGAAATCATCAGGATCTTCAGCTCACCCGAACGGGCGCGGGCCATCACGTCGTTGGCATCTTCGCGGCTCTGCGCCGAATCGATGCTGCCTGCGGATATCCCGTGCCGGCGCAAGAACTCGAGCTGATCCTGCATCAGCGCCAGCAACGGTGAGACCACCAGCGTCAGGTGCGGCAGCAAGAGTGCCGGGACCTGGTAACAAAGGGATTTGCCGGAGCCCGTGGGAAATATCGCGGCTGCCGAGCGCCCAGCGAGAACAGCGCTGATCGCGGCCTCCTGACCGGGTCGAAACTGTGGATAACCGAAAACCTGTTCCAGGGTGTTGTGCATTCGCTGTCACTCCGTTGACCGCTGTGATGCCAACAGCCTAGCGGGCGATCGCAGCGCGTCGAGAATAGGTCGGGGGTCAAATCGATACGGGATGATACAGCGTCGACGGCTCGGTCAAGGGATCAAACAAATGAAACACTTTGTTCATCGCCGTGTGAAGCGACCCGAGGGTAATGTCCGTCACGCCTTGAGCCAGGACGGCCCATGCGCATGGATTTTTACCAAGGAGTGAACATGTCGAACAACTTGAAACTGCCCCTCGCCCTGATCTTGGCCTCCCTGCTGCTGGGAGGCTGCACACCCTCTCCCGAAGACTTTCCGCCGATCCTGGCCAGCGCCGTGACCGTCACCGCAGCGCCCTCGACTTAACCCCCACAAGCGCTGTGTCAGGGCCGCAATACGGCTACCCGCAGTTGCTCATCCAGCACCCGTTCATGCACATCGAGGCTCTTGCTCGCCCATCGTGCATGAGCCGGGCTGATATCGCCGGTGAAGGCTGCCGCCAGTTGACGCAAGTCGGCAACGCTACGGACACGGGGGCAAAATGCTTGCTCGTCGCACTGAGTGCTGGCATTGCGGTAGGTGTTGAGCAGGCGATCCCACAGACCGTCGCGTACTTGTCTGATCGACTTGAGCTGCATTTGCTGCACGCCCAGTCGTTGTGTGAGTTGCGGCTCGTCCAGGGCTTCGCTTGCCAGCAGAGCCTTGGCGAAAACCAGCACCTGCGCGCGGGCAGCCGTGTCGATGTCGGCCTGAGTGGCGAGCGCGTCGGGCCAACCGGTGCGCTCCAGGTTGGCAAGCACCAACCCGTTGCCCGCGTCGGAGGCCAACGCCAGACGACAACCACTAACCCACAGCAAAACGATCGAGGCCATTCGTAGCCACTGCATACCTAATTCCCTTTAAGCCTGTGCAGGACGTTTGGAAACGCCCTACGGATTCTGGCGCGCACCATACAGAGGTTTACTCTGAAACGCCTGATAATCACGTCGGAAAATTCGCTAATAAGGGTTTGGCTTTGAAAAACCGAAAAAACATGTAGGGCAAATGCCCATATCATGGAAAAAACCCTTACGAAATCTGTCCATTGCGGCCGTATTGTCCCTCCGGTCAGCGCCCTTCTATAGTGGCTGGCGCGACTGAAAACTCTGTGTCGGCTCACCGAAGCGACTTCGTAAGGGACACACCTTGATCATGAATATGTACAAACCGCTGAATACCCGTTTTCGCCCTCTCAAGACTTGCGACAGCGAAAAACCGGTATTGGTTATCGACACCGAGGCAGAACCGGGAGACCTGCTCAATGCCGCCGATCAACGTCTGCGTGCCGCCAGCGATCTGCTGGAAACTCTTTACTGCTTGTGTTTCAAACAGGCCGATGTGAAAGACATCCCCAACATCGTCAATGCGCTTTATTTATTGACCCAAGACGGTTGTGACTTGCTGGAAGTTGCCAGGCAACGAATAAATAATTAACGCCAGATTCAAAATTTACAAAGCTCGCAACAACCCATCGCTTCCATTACTGCAAAGTTGAGAACTAGCCTGCTTGCTCTTACATCAACCAGGAGCAACAACATGACTACGTTAACTATTTTCTTTTGCGGTACAGGTTCGACAAAGTTTGATAACGCCCACGAAAATTATTGGAATGGTGAATTGGTATCCACACTCGCCTCACATCACGCGGGTCGCGAGTTCGCCGAATGGATCGTGGTCGACGGCCCCGGCACCAGTAACCTGCAAGCCGATGAACTGTTCACCCAATCAAAGGACTACGGCCTCAGCGGAACCCTGTTCGGCAAGGGCTGGGAGGAAAACGTCCAGCACGCGGTAAACATCATCAAAGGCAAGTGTGACTGGCAGCGCGAGCAATTGACCGAAGCGGAATACAACCGCCTCAAAGCCGCCGGCATCCCGATTGAAGATGTAAAGGTCGAAGGTTCCTGGCTATGGCGCAAATATAACTATGGTGACCGCAGCGTCACCCAACAGAAATTGCAGGAACAAATCATTAAAACCTTCCGCAAGGACGGCGTTATTCCAACAAAAGTCAATCTGGTGGGCTGGAGCCGTGGCGGTATCAGTTGCCATATGCTGGCCAACGCTATGTTCAATGACAGCATGCTGACAAACATTCCGGTTAATATCTTCGCCATTGATCCGGTACCTGGTATCGGTAACTTTCAGGAGCATCGGGTTAAACTCAATTACAACGTAAAGGAATACGTGGGCTTTTATGCACGGGACGAACGCTCCAAGGGTTTCAGCTGCGTCATCCCGCAAACCGCGACCGGCACCAAGACCAGCATCTTCCCGATGCCTGGCCGTCACGCCACCCTGGTCGGTAACGCCTCCGCCGATGGCAACAGTGGTCCCAAAGTGCTGGCCGAACCCGGCCTCATCGTCCGCCACTTTGCCGAGGTCTGCCTGAAACGCTGGGGCACCGTACTCGACAAAAACCTCAACCTCACCGACGCCGACCTGCGCAACCATGCCGCCGCCATCGTCAACGCGGCAGCGAAATACAAGGCCATGGAGAAGTGCTCCTACACCTGGTTCACCGAGCTGGATCAAGGCGAGCGCTACGTTTCGCTGGGCAGCAAAGGCGTGCCGTTCTCGACGGTGAAAGGCGGGATCTACACCCCGGCGACCGGGCTGACGACGAGTGTGCTGGATGTTGAAGGGTATCAGGCGATTCGTTGAGGCGGGACTGGTAACAGACGTCAACACAATCACGGGAGAATTGAACGATGGATAGATCCACTGACGGAATTGAACCTCACTGCGACGAGGAGGCCTACAAAGAGTGGGTTACTCGGCAAGTTCAGAAAAGCATCGATGATCCCCGGCCAAGCATCACCGATGAAGAGTCGAGACGCTTGATGGCAGCGAAACGTGAACTGTTGAGAACAAGCAAGAATCAGTAGGAACAACCCTATTGAATCTTCGTCCACGTCCTACATGGAGCGATGCCTTATCGGCTATCGCCGTTTGTTAGCTCAAATCTATAGTCGTGACTGTCGTTGCCAAATCAGCGACTCGGGTTTGGTCACCTGAAAATGAGAGAGAAACTTCGCATGCCCTTGTATGCTTGCCGCCTGATTCATGCGGCACGCTTTATGGCGGCTGTGTTTGGGACGCTTCGGCGTGCCTGGAGTTCTCTCTCTCTGGTTGACCAACCCGAACACAGTCCGCCTCCTATCGTTTGGTCATGATGTTGGCGGTTCTTCAGATACTTGAGAGAGTCTAACCAATGAAATTATGGAACCAATTCCCCAACGATCGCTACCGCCCACTTGATACCAACCTCACCGACACCAAGCCCCTGGTCATCGACACCGAGGCCAACCCGCAAGACATCCTCGAATGCGCAGTCCAGCGTCTGCGCGCCTCAAGCGACCTGCTGCAAACCCTCTACTGCCTCTGCTTCAAACACGCCGACGTCGAAGACATCCCGCACATCACCCACGCCCTTTATCTGCTGACCAAAGACGGCTTTGACCTGTTACAGGTCGCCCAGCAGCGAATGCTCAACTGGAAAGCTCCAGTCTGAGGTTGAGTGATCAGATCGTTCCCATGTTCGACATGAGAACGATCACTTACCAGTCATCTACTCAAATCCCGCCAGCATTGCTGGAAGGTAAGCCAATGGCGTACATTTGCGATGATTTTTATTGAGACTCGGATCTTTACCCGTCGAGTAAAAGAGCTGCTGGACGATGACACTTACGCCGCTTTTCAGAAGCAACTGGTTGTAAGTCCGTCGATTGGCGATGTAATTGAAGGCACAGGCGGGATCCGAAAAACCCGAATCGCAGCGAAAGGACACGGCAAGCGAGGCGGAGCACGGGTTATCTACTACCACTTCGTTTCGGCATCACAAATCGGGTTATTGATGATCTACCCTAAAAATGAACAACACGATCTGTCCAGCGATGAGCGTAAAGCACTCAAGGTCTTGATCGAAAAATGGAGATGACCATGAGCAAATTTTTTGATGAGCTGATGGAAAGTGTGCAAGAGATGGACGAGATCGTACGAGGCGAGCGCACACCTTCTCGCGAATTCCACGTTGATGCATTGCAGGTCAAAGAAATTCGTAAAGCTACCGGTTTGACCCAGGCCAAATTTGCGGCACTGATCGACGTCCAGCTCGGCACTCTACGAAATTGGGAACAGGGTCGTCGCGAGCCAACCGGGCCGGCAAAAGCTCTGCTCAAGGCCATTCATAACGACCCGGTTCATGTTTTGAATGCATTGGCCCATTGAGAAAATGAACGCTCACAAAAAAGCCGCCCTCAACAGGCGGCTTTTTCATTCACCAAAACCCAGTCTTACAACTTAGGCCCGGCAGCCTTGATCGCATCGCTCACTTCGAACTTCTTGAAGTTCTCGATGAACAGACCGGCCAGTGCTTTGGCAGCTTCGTCGTACGCAGCCTTGTCAGCCCAGGTGTTGCGTGGGTTGAGCAGGTTGGTTTCGACGCCCGGTACGGCCAGTGGCACGTCCAGGTTGATGGTGTCCAGGTGCTCGGTGGCTGCACCGATCAGCGCGCCGCTCTGGATCGCTGCGATCACCGCGCGGGTGGTCGGGATGTTGAAGCGTTTGCCGACGCCGTAGCCACCGCCGGTCCAGCCGGTGTTGACCAGGTAGACCTTGGAGCCGAAGCCGCGGATGCGCTTGATCAGCAGTTCAGCGTATTCGCCGGCCGGACGCGGGAAGAACGGTGCGCCGAAGCAGGTGGAGAAGGTCGACTTGATGCCGCTGCCCGAACCCATTTCGGTCGAGCCCACCAGTGCGGTGTAGCCGGACAGGAAGTGGTAGGCCGCTTGTTCTTCGTTGAGGATCGACACTGGCGGCAGCACGCCGGTCAGGTCGCAGGTCAGGAAGATCACAGCGTTCGGCTCGCCGCCCAGGTTCTTCTCGGAACGCTTGGCAACGTGCTCCAGCGGGTAGGCCGCGCGGCTGTTCTGGGTCAGGCTGACATCGGCGTAGTCGGCGTGCTTGGCATCGTCGATCACGACGTTTTCCAGCACCGCGCCGTGCTTGATGGCTTTCCAGATGACCGGCTCGTTCTTCTCGGACAAGTCGATGCACTTGGCGTAGCAGCCGCCTTCGATGTTGAAGACAACGCCTTCGCCCCAGCCGTGTTCGTCGTCACCGATCAGGTAACGGCTTTCGTCGGCGGACAGGGTGGTCTTGCCGGTGCCCGACAGACCGAAGAACAGGGTCACGTCGCCTTCTTCGCCGATGTTGGCAGCGCAGTGCATTGGCAGCACGTCAGCGGCCGGCAGCAGGAAGTTCTGCACGGAGAACATGGCTTTCTTCATTTCACCGGCGTAACGCATGCCGGCGATCAGCACTTTCTTCTGGGCGAAGTTGATGATCACGCAACCGTCGGAGTTGGTGCCGTCACGCTCTGGCACGCACTCGAAGTTGGCGACGTTCAGCACTTGCCACTCTTCGCGACCGGCCGGGTTGTACTGAGCCGGGTTAATGAACAGGCAACGACCGAACAGGTTCTGCCAGGCAGTCTGGGTGGTCATTTTCACGGCCAGGTAGTGATCTTCGGCCGCGCCTACATGCACGTGGGAAACGAAATGCTCTTGCGCGTTGTTGAATGCTTCAACACGAGCCCACAGCGCGTCGAACTTGTCGGCCGGGAACTTGCGGTTGATCGGGCCCCAGGCAATGGCAGCCTGGGTGGAAGGCTCTTCAACGATGAAACGGTCGACTGGCGAACGGCCGGTGCGGTGACCGGTGCGAACAACCAGAGCGCCGGTATCGGCAAGCTCGCCTTCACCGCGGTTCAGGGCTTCTTTTACCAGATCATCAACACTCAGATCGGTGTACACGGCGTTATTGGCTTGCGTCATGAGGTTCCCCGTCGGCCAGTGGCCGAGTGTGCTCCAAACGTTTTGTAGTAGAAAGTCGTGCACTACTACCGCGAAAAAAGTGGGCCGGATTATGCCAGAAAAGCCCAAAAAGAGTAGGGCCCTCCCGTCGTAACGGCGTAATTCCGTCGTTGAGCAGTGAATTTACCTGCGCTGAACCGTTTTAGTGCCGGGTATCTGACGGCGTCTCGACGCCCGCGCCAGCGAACAATTGAGCGATATCTGCCGCGTCGAACAGGTAGCGCTGGTTGCAGAACTGGCAATCGATCTCGACTTGGCCACCTTGCTCGGCCACCAGTGCCTGCGCATCTTCCAGACCCAGGCTGACCAGTGCATTGCCGGAACGCTCGCGGGAGCAGCTGCAGTGGAAGCGCAGTTTCTGCACATCGAACAGACGAACCTGCTCCTCATGGTAGAGGCGGTGCAGGACCGTTTCGTTGTCCAGGCTCAACAGTTCATCAGCGGTCAGGGTGTTGCCCAGCGCGGTGATGTGCTGCCAGCTGGCGGCGCGTTCTTCTTCGTCTTTCAGGCGATCGGCCGGCAGTTGCTGCAGCAGCAGACCACGGGCACGACGGCCGTCGGCGCACAGCTTGAAGCGAGTGCCGACCTGCTGGGACATGACGAAATAGTTGGTGAAGCAGTCGGACAGGGTTTCGCCGTCGAGGTCGACGATGCCCTGGTAGCGCTGGCCGGCGATCGGGTCAACGGTCAAGGCCAGGACACCGTTCGGCATCAGGTCGCCGAGGGTTGCGTCGGCCGGGATCTGCTCGGCGTGGTAGCGCGCCAGGCCACGGATTTCTCGCTCGCTGGAGCATTCGATCATCAACAGCGGGATCGGGCCTTCGGAACGGGCCTGAAGAATCAGCAAGCCATCGAATTTCAGGGTGCCCACCAGCAACGAGGCGGCGGCCATCAGTTCACCCAGCAATTGCGCAACCGGTTCCGGGTACGGGTGCTTGGCGAGCACTTCGGCGTAGCTGCGCTCCAGCGACACCAGTTCGCCGCGCGTGTCGCTGTCATCGAAGATGAAGCGTTGGGTGTAATCGGTATCGAGGAAATCGGTCATAGGTCTGGGTATCTGAATGTGATGACAAAATGGTTACAAAGAATGAAAATCCCGCGCTTCTGGCATCCTTTTTGATGCCGATGTTCAGCCACGGGAGGCATTTTATGAACAATCCGGGTTTGTTCCAATCAAGGTGGAACCTCGGCCGGCTGGTTCTGTGCAACGTTGTGCCATTGGCACTACTGGCTTTCTGGTTATGGCCTACAGGTCAGATGCTGTGTGTGATTTTCGACGAGTGGCTGTTCCGCTCACTCAACGCACCGCTGGCCAGCAACCCCATATGGCTCCACATCTGGGCAATTGCAAGTCTGCGACCGTTCGACATCGTCGTCGGCCTGATTCTGCTGACACTGCTGATCAAGGGCGACTGGGTGTTCAGGGCGATTGACGTGCGCCGCGCCTTTTTCGGTTTTTTCTCGATCCTGCTGCTGATGGTGGTGATCCGCGCGCTGTTTTCCAAGTTCTCCGATCACATGGGCTGGCAGCACAGCAGCCCGTCGATGGTGCTCGAAGGTGCCGTGCATATCAGCGATTACTTCCCGCATCTGGAGAAGACCTGGGAGCTGAAGGATCGCTCGAGCCAGAGCTTCCCCGGTGACCACGCCTCGGTGCTGCTGATCTGGGCGCTGTTCATGGGCGTGTTCAGCCGTACGGCTGGTCAGTTTCTGGTGATCTGGGGCCTGGCACTGCTGTTCATGTTGCCGCGTCTGGTCGCCGGTGCTCATTGGGGCCAGGACGATTACATCGGCGGCATGCTGCTGGCGGTGTGGGCACTGGGCTGGGGTTACTACACGCCGTTTGCTTATCACGCGGCGAACTTCTGGTTGAAGGTCACGGCACCGGTTTTCCGGCTGCTGGGCAAACTGCCGGTGGTTTCGCGGATGAGTGTGGTGTCCGCGCAATAATCGAACATTGCTGAACAAAAAGCGCAGCCGCCGGCGGGGTCTTGCACCCAGGCCGGCAGGCTGCGTTTTTTTATTCGCCGCTACTGTTCCCACGAAATTTAAACAGATCCCGACGCTGCTTCTTGCTCGGTTTGCCGTCGGTGGTCACACCCAGAGCGCCTGCCTTGCGCATCGCCGCAGCCGCTTCACGCTTGGCAATGCTGGCCTCGGTCTCGGCATACAGCGTCTGCGCCTCAGGTGCTCCGCGACGCACGATCGACAGGGCCTGAACCACAACGGTCTTTTCGTCGAAGCCGGCGCGAATCTCGAATTCATCGCCAATGCGTGGTTCTTTGCCAGGCTTGCAGCGCTCTCCCCGACAATGCACCTTGCCACTCTCGATGGCGGCTTTGGCCAAGGCGCGAGTCTTGAAAAAACGCGCGGCCCACAGCCACTTATCGAGACGAACCTTGTCGTCCTCTTCGCTTTTTTGTGCCATATGAATTCCTCGTTCAGCCAGTAGTCGGAACTGTACTACCGATTCTGTCGGGCGCAAGAACTCGGCCCTCCAGATAAACTGTGATCTTCGCCGGTTCAACGGCATGGAGTGATCGAGTGACCAAATTTCCGTCTTCATTGACCTCGCCCAAATCCGGGTGCCTGGGCTGCCAGCAAAGCGAGCCGCTGGGCTTCGATTTTTCGTTCGCTTATCAGCCCATCGTGGATCTGCGTGACGAGTCGGTGTACGCCTACGAGGCACTGGTTCGTGGTGCGGCTGGTGAAGGCGCATTAACCGTGCTGGATCAGGTTACAGAAGATAACCGCTACCGTTTCGACCAGCTCTGCCGGACTCGCGCCATCGAAGGCGCGGCCGAACTTAATATGCAGACACACTTGTCGATCAACTTCATGCCCAACGCCGTCTATCGTCCAGAGTTGTGTATTCGCAGCACCCTGGAGGCCGCGAGGAAACACAATTTTCCGATCGACCGGCTGATTTTCGAAACCCTGGAAAGCGAGCATGTAGATAACTATCGCCATTTGACCAATATTCTGCGTGAATACCGCGAATTCGGCTTCAAGACGGCCATCGACGATTTCGGTGCCGGCTATTCGGGGCTCAATCTGCTGGCCGATTTCCAACCGGACCTGATCAAGCTCGATATGGCGCTGATTCGCGATATCGACCGTGACCGTGTTCGTCAGGCTATCGTTCGGGGGATTGTCACAATCTGTGCGGAGTTGGACGTTACAGTCATCGCCGAAGGCATAGAGAGTGCGGGTGAACGGGATTTCCTGGCGGACTGCGGAATATTTCTGATGCAGGGTTACTGGTTCGCCAGGCCCGCATTCAAAGCGTTGGCCCAGGTGTCCCCTGAAGCGTGGACGCGTTAATTGTTGGTTTTTTCCATTGAAGACATTTGACCATTTGACCGTTATCGGTCTGCGCGAGTGGGTGGCGCTTCCGGATCTGGGAGTCGCCGGCCTTCGGGCAAAAATCGACACCGGCGCCAGCACCTCCAGCCTGCATGCCACCGACATCGAGCCGTTCGAACGCGACGGCGAGAAGTGGGTGCGCTTCACCGCGCACCTGGGCACCGTCGTGCAGTTGCGCCATCGGCGATGCGAAGCGCCGCTGGTCGCCCGCAAGACCATCAAGAGTTCCAATGGCCAGGCCCAGGTGCGCTACGTGATCAGCACCACCCTGGCCCTGGGTGATCGGGTCTGGCCGATCGAGTTCACCCTCGCCTGCCGCAAGTCCATGCGCTATCGCCTGCTGCTCGGTTCCAAAGCCCTGATCGACGGCCAACTGGTGGTCAATCCGGGCATCAAATATGTACAAGACAAGCCGGTGTTCCCGGTATCTACCTCCTCCACAGGTGTTGCATGAAGATCGCTGTGCTGTCGCGGAATCCGCGTCTGTATTCCACCCGCCGTCTGGTCGAAGCAGGAACCGAGCGCGGGCATGAAATGGTGGTGATCGACACCTTGCGCGCCTACATGAACATTGCCAGCCACAAGCCGCAGATCCATTATCGCGGCAAGCCGCTGGAGGGTTTCGATGCAGTGATCCCGCGGATCGGCGCGTCGGTGACGTTTTATGGCTGTGCGGTGTTGCGTCAGTTCGAAATGATGGGCGTGTTTCCGCTCAACGAATCGGTGGCCATCGCCCGCTCGCGGGACAAGCTGCGTTCGCTGCAGTTGCTGTCGCGCCGGGGCATCGGTTTGCCAGTGACCGGCTTCGCCCACTCGCCGGACGACATTCCCGATCTGATCGACATGGTCAACGGCGCGCCGCTGGTGATCAAAGTGCTCGAAGGCACCCAGGGCATCGGCGTGGTGCTGTGCGAAACCGCAACGGCTGCGGAGTCGGTGATCGAGGCGTTCATGGGCCTGAAGCAGAACATCATGGTGCAGGAATACATCAAGGAGGCTGGCGGCGCCGACATCCGCTGCTTCGTGGTCGGCGACAAGGTGATCGCGGCCATGAAGCGTCAGGCCAAGCCCGGCGAATTCCGCTCCAACCTGCACCGTGGCGGCAGTGCCAGCCTGATCAAGATCACTCCGGAAGAACGCATGACCGCGCTGCGTGCGGCAAAGGTCATGGGGCTGGCGGTGGCGGGTGTGGATATCCTGCGCTCCAACCACGGGCCGCTGGTGATGGAGGTGAACTCGTCACCGGGCCTGGAAGGGATCGAAACCACCACGGGCAAAAACGTGGCGGGG
Organism: Pseudomonas sp. GW456-12-1-14-TSB6; assembly: GCF_059424205.1. Lineage (NCBI taxonomy): Bacteria > Pseudomonadati > Pseudomonadota > Gammaproteobacteria > Pseudomonadales > Pseudomonadaceae > Pseudomonas > Pseudomonas sp. GW456-12-1-14-TSB6. The sequence continues at coordinate 162,214 of NZ_JBWKZE010000004.1, read as the reverse complement.
ATCATCATCGAACACCTTGAGAAGAATGGCGGGCCGAACATGACCCGCACAAAAGGCAAGGGATAGGGGCACTGGGGAGCGGCGAGCTACGAGCTGCAAGCGGCGAGTGAAAGCAGCTTTGGCTTGTAGCTTGCCGCTTGCCGCTTGCCGCTTGCCGCTGCCGTTAAACGGCATCTCTTGGCAGCATCAACCCCAGCGGCAATCGAACCCGCGCCTCCAGCCCGCCACCGGAGCGGTTGCGCAGTTCAACATTGCCGCCGTGCATCGAAGCAATCCGCTTGACGATCGCCAGCCCCAGGCCGGTACCTTTTCCGCCCCGCGCCCGATCACCTCGGGTGAACGGGTTGAAAATCGCCTCAAGTTCCGACGGGGCGATTCCCGCCCCACGGTCCATTACGCTCAGCACCACGTACGGCGCACTCGTGTCCCCGGATACATAGGCCGCGACGTCCACGCTCCCTCCGGCATGATTCAACGCGTTGCCAATCAGGTTGTTCAGCAAACGCTTCATCGACACCCGCCGCAACGGGAACGGCTGGATCGGCTCCAGGCGCAGGCGCACTTTCTCTTCACTCTGGTTGTACGGTGCCGCGACTTCACGCACCAGATCACTGAGATCCACTTCCTCCACCGACTCGTCCCGACCATCACGAATGAACGCGAGGAACTGGTCGAGGATGGCGTCCATGTCTTCGATGTCGCGCACCATATCGTTGGTCAGATCCGTGCGGTCCCCCATCAACTCCAGCGACAGCCGCAAACGGGTCAGCGGCGTACGCAAGTCATGCGAGACCCCCGCCAGCATCAGCTCACGCTCGCGGCCGGCCTGCTCGACGTCTTCGGCCATCTGGTTGAAGGCGCGATAAACCTCGGCCATCTCGCTGGGGGTGTCACTGATCGGCAGGCGCACGCTGCGGCCCTGGCCGAGTTGCCGGGCGGCGTAGACCAGACGCTTCAACGGTTGGTTGAGCTGACTGACGAAAATCCACGCAGACGCCGTGGACAGCAACCCGATCGCCAGGAACCAGCCGAGCACGTTCCAGATTTTCTGGCCACGCAACGGGTGTGGATACAGTGGCACTTTCAACCAGCCATCACCGAGGCTCGGCGCGCGAACCCACAAGGCCGGCGGCGAGTGCATGCGCAAGCGCACTTCGGTGTCGGCGCCCAGCTCCGCCTGCATCTGCCGCTGGTAGATTTCACTGTAGGGCCAATGCTGTTCGCCTTCCGGCACACCGGCGCCGACCACCCGGATCAAGGTCGCGGCATCGGCGATTTTCGCGCGGTTTTCTTCATCGGCGGCCCAGTAGGCACGCAGCGTCAGGGCGACGCCGTGGCTGTATTGGCGGTCCACCAGCACGTCCTCGTTCATCAACAGATAAACCAGGGTCAATGCCTTGGAAAACAATACGACGATGAGCACCAGCCACAGGGTGCGGGAGAAGAAACTTTGGGGGAACCAGACGGGGGTTTTCATGGATAACCGCTACACACTTGCAGGAGCGAGCAATGCTCGCATATTGCGGATTGCGAGTCTGCGCGGACGGCGTTTCCGACCGTCCCCCGCAGACTCGCTCCTACAAATCACCCATCACTTGGTGGAGTTGCCATCCGGCACGAACACATAACCAACACCCCAGACGGTCTGGATGTAACGCGGCTTGGACGGATCGGGTTCGATCATCCGGCGCAGACGGGAAATCTGCACGTCGATGGAACGCTCAAGGGCATCCCACTCACGGCCACGGGCCAGGTTCATCAGCTTGTCGCGGGTCAGCGGCTGACGGGCGTTCATCACCAAAGCCTTGAGTACCGCAAACTCACCGGTGGTGAGCATGTGCACTTCATCGCCGCGTTTGAGTTCGCGGGTGGCCAGGGAGAGCACGTAGTCGCCGAACGTGACGTTTTCTTCTTCACTGCCCGGCGCGCCCGGCACCGGTGCGGCCTGACGGCGCAACACGGCCTTGACGCGGGCCATCAGCTCGTCCGGGTTGAACGGTTTGGCCAGATAGTCGTCGGCGCCCAGTTCCAGGCCCTTGATACGACTCAGCTCGTCGCCCTTGGCGGTCAGCATGATGATCGGAATCTGATTGTTTGCGCCACGCAGGCGACGGCAAGCAGTCAGGCCGTCTTCGCCGGGCAGCATCAGGTCGAGGACGACCAGGTTGAACACTTCACGCGACAGCAGACGATCCATCTGCTCGGTGTTCGGTACGGCGCGGGCACGGTAGCCCTTGCTGACGAAAAAGCGTTCCAGCAGGCTGCTCAGCCCCGGATCGTCGTCAACGATGAGAATTTTTTCGCCTTCAGCAGTTTGTGCAGTGCTGCTCATTGGATGCTCCTTTTAGCTCGGCGCGCATTATGGCGTAGCTGCCGTTATACGCACCGTGTGCATTGTTAGCAGATTTTTCCTTCACTGCCAGAAAACCGGGGCTTGTGCCTACAGACTGCGTCGCCCCCGAATGACAGAACGCTGGTTATAATGCGCGGCCTTTTGTGCCAGGCAACGTCTGAATCGTTACCGCAGGTGGCCGTCCCTTATTTTCATGGGCGCCGCAGTAATTGTTCGATTTCACGGGTCAATGGGATGCCTTTTGACCCAGGCAGCGGCCAGCATCAAGCCGCCCCACCAGACTCCGGGCCTTCATTTACGTGCCTGCGAGCCTGCTTTCACAATTTGTCAGGTGGTTTTATGGACAGCATCAACAGCCGCATCGCCGAGGAACTCGGCGTACGCCCACAACAGGTCGAAGCGGCCGTCGCGCTACTCGATGAAGGCTCTACCGTTCCCTTCATCGCCCGTTACCGGAAAGAAGTGACCGGCAGCCTCGATGACACCCAACTGCGTCATCTGGAAGAGCGTCTGCGCTACCTGCGAGAACTCGACGAACGGCGCATCAGCATTCTTTCCAGCATTCAGGAGCAGGGCAAACTCACCCCTGAGCTGGAGCGCGAAATCAAACTCGCCGACACCAAGACCCGCCTCGAAGACTTGTACCTGCCGTACAAGCAGAAGCGCCGCACCAAGGGCCAGATTGCCCTGGAAGCCGGCCTCGGCGAACTGGCCGACGGTCTGTTCAACGACCCGTCGTTGACCCCGGAAACCGAAGCCGCGCGCTTCGTCAACGCGGAAAAAGGCGTGGCCGACGCCAAGGCAGCACTGGAAGGCGCCAAGTACATCCTCATGGAGCGCTTCGCCGAAGACGCCAACCTGCTGGAAAAACTGCGCACCTACCTGAAGCAGGAAGCCACTCTCAGTGCCCGCGTGATCGCCGGCAAGGAAGAGGAAGGCGCGAAATTCCGCGATTACTTCGAACACGACGAACCGCTGAAAAGCATGCCGTCGCACCGCGCGCTGGCGATTTTCCGTGGCCGCAACGAAGGCATTCTCAGCTCTGCACTGAAAGTCGGCGAAGAGCTGCCGGGCACCCTGCACCCGTGCGAAGGCATGATCGGTCAGCACGTCGGCATCCAGAACCAGAACCGCCCGGCCGACAAATGGCTGAGCGAAGTGGTGCGCTGGACCTGGAAGGTCAAGCTCTACACCCACCTGGAAACCGACCTGCTCGGCGAGCTGCGCGACGGCGCCGAAACCGAAGCGATCAACGTGTTCGCCCACAACCTGCACGACCTGCTGCTGGCTGCCCCCGCCGGCCCGCGCGCCACCCTGGGTCTCGACCCGGGCCTGCGTACCGGCTGCAAGGTCGCGGTGGTCGACTCCACCGGCAAGCTGCTGGATCACGCCACGGTTTACCCGCACGTGCCGCACAACAAATGGGATCAGACCATCGCCATCCTGGCCGCCCTGTGCGCCAAGCACTCGGTCGACCTGATCGCCATCGGCAACGGCACCGCCAGCCGTGAGACCGACAAGCTGGCCATCGAACTGATCAAAAAATATCCAGCAATGAAAATGACCAAGGTCATGGTGTCCGAAGCCGGTGCATCGGTGTACTCGGCCTCGGAACTGGCAGCCAAGGAATTCCCGGATCTGGACGTGTCGATCCGTGGCGCGGTCTCGATCGCCCGTCGTCTGCAGGATCCACTGGCCGAACTGGTGAAGATCGACCCGAAATCCATCGGTGTCGGTCAGTACCAGCACGACGTGTCGCAGCTGAAACTGGCGCGCGGTCTGGACGCCGTGGTCGAGGACTGCGTGAACGCCGTGGGCGTGGACGTGAACACCGCCTCCGTGGCACTGCTGGCGCGGATCTCCGGCCTCAACGCGACCCTGGCGCAGAACATCGTGGCCCACCGTGACGAGCACGGCGCGTTCAAAACCCGCGCGGCGCTGAAGAAAGTCGCGCGTCTGGGCGAGAAAACCTTCGAACAGGCCGCCGGCTTCCTGCGCGTGATGAACGGCGACAATCCGCTGGACTCCTCGGCCGTTCACCCGGAAGCCTATCCGCTGGTGCAGCGCATCGCCGCTGAAACCGACCGTGACATCCGCTCGCTGATCGGCGATGCGGCGTTCCTCAAGCGTCTGGATCCGAAGAAATTCACCGACGAGACCTTCGGTCTGCCAACCGTTACCGACATCTTGCAAGAGCTGGAAAAACCGGGCCGCGACCCGCGTCCGGAGTTCAAGACCGCCGAGTTCCAGGAAGGCGTCGAGGACCTGAAGGATCTGCAACTGGGGATGATCCTCGAAGGCGTCGTGACCAACGTGACCGCGTTCGGTGCGTTCGTCGACATCGGCGTGCATCAGGACGGTCTGGTGCACATTTCGGCGCTGTCGGAGAAGTTCATCAAGGATCCGCGCGAGGCGGTGAAGGCCGGTGACGTGGTGAAGGTGAAGGTCATGGAAGTCGACATCCCGCGCAAACGCGTCGGCCTGTCGATGCGCATGAGCGACACCCCGGGCGAGAAGATCGACGGTGCCCGTGGTTCACGTCCGGGCTCGGCGCCACGCCAGTCGCAGGGTTCGGCGCCACGCAAGGAAAGCACCCCGGCGGCTCCGGTGAATAACGCAATGGCCTCGCTGTTCGCCAACGCCAAGCAGTTGAAGAAACGCTGATGGAAATGCCGGCCGGGCTTGTCGAGAGCGCGTTTTTCAAGCTGTTGGGCTGCCGTCTGCACAGCCTGGAAACCGGGGTGGCGCAAGTCGCCCTGGCGCTGGAACCCGAACTGCGCAATCGCGGCGGCAAGCTGCACGGCGGCGCGCTGTTCAGTCTGGTCGATATCGCCATGGGGCTGGCCTGCTCCAGCACCCACGGTTTCGACCAGCAGAGCGCAACCATCGAGTGCAAGATCAACTACATCCGCGCCGTCTCTGAAGGCGAGGTGATGTGCACGGCGCGGGTGATCCACCCGGGCCGGCGCACGCTGGTGGTCGAAGCCGACGTGATGCAGGGCGACAAACTGGTCGCAAAAGCGCAAGGCACGTTCGCTGTCCTGTAGATGTTGTTCATCATTTTGAGTTAATTTCGGCGCTGTGATCGCAGCGTCGGAGTTTTCCTCGCCCGCGTCTGCCAGATTCAGGGACTGAAGTTGGCGTTTCCAATGGGGCTTTCATGGCCCGAAAACCAGGCGAAAACGCCAGTTTCAACTTCACCCTTGTAGACCGTCCTGCCCACCCCCATATTGGGGCGACTGACGCGTGAAGGAATCCAAATTGAGCGAACTTCTCAACCGCCGCCTGGCTCTGCTCGGCGAGCGCGCTAACCTCTCTCTGCTTGAGCAGTGCCTTCACGGTATCGAACGTGAATGCCTGCGGGTGACCGGCGAAGGCCGCCTGGCCCAGACGCCGCACCCTGAAGCCCTGGGTTCCGCGCTGACCAACGAACAGATCACCACCGACTATTCCGAGTCGCTGCTGGAGTTCATCACGCCCGCCCTGCCGGACCCGGCCGATACCCTCGCCAGCCTGGACAAGATTCATCGCTTCGCCTACAGCAAGCTCGGTAACGAGTACCTGTGGAGTCCATCGATGCCGTGCCCGTTGCCGGCCGAGGAAGACATCCCGATCGCCTATTACGGCACCTCCAACATCGGTCAGCTCAAGTACGTCTACCGCAAGGGCCTGGCCCTGCGTTACGGCAAGACCATGCAGTGCATCGCCGGGATTCACTACAACTTCTCCCTGCCGGAAAAGCTCTGGCCGCTGCTGAAAGAAGCCGAAGGCTTCGTCGGCACCGACCGGGATTTCCAGTCGTCGTCCTATATCGCGCTGATCCGTAATTTCCGCCGCTACAGCTGGCTGCTGATGTACCTGTTCGGCGCTTCGCCGGCGCTGGACGCGGGTTTCCTGCGCGGTCGCTCGCACCAGTTGGAACAGCTGGATCCGGACACCCTCTACCTGCCCTACGCCACCAGCCTGCGCATGAGCGACCTCGGTTACCAGAGCAACGCCCAGGCGGGCCTGACCCCGTGCTACAACGATCTGGCGAGCTACACCGACAGCCTGCGCCAAGCGGTGGCCACGCCGTACGCGCCGTACGTTGAAATCGGTACGCACCAGAATGGCGAGTGGGTGCAACTGAACACCAACATCCTGCAGATCGAAAACGAGTACTACTCCAACATCCGCCCGAAACGCGTGACCTACACCGGCGAGCGGCCGATCCAGGCCTTGATGGCCCGTGGCATCCAGTACGTCGAAGTGCGCTGCCTGGACATCAACCCGTTCCTGCCGATGGGCATCGACCTCACCGAGTCGCGCTTCCTCGACGCATTCCTGCTGTACTGCGCGCTGAACGAAAGCCCGCTGCTGACCAACAATTCCTGCGGCAACGCCACCTCCAACTTCCTCAGTGTGGTCAAGGAAGGTCGCCGTCCGGGCCTGCAATTGCAGCGCGACGGCCAACCGGTCGAGCTGAAGGAATGGGCTGCCGAACTGCTGGAAAAAATCGCTCCGCTGGCGGCGCTGCTGGATCAAAGCCATGGCGGCGATGCCCACAGCAAGGCGCTCGATGCGCAACTGGCCAAGGTCAAGGATTCATCCCTGACGCCTTCGGCCCAGGTGCTGGCGGCCATGGCCACGCACAAGGAAAGCTTCGCGCAATTCTCCCTGCGCCAGAGCCAGGCTCACGCCGAGTTCTTCCGCAGCGAGCCGTTGGCGGCTGAAGAGCAAGCGAAGTTCGAAGAACTGGCGCGGTCTTCGCTGGCGCAACAGGCGGAGCTGGAGCAGAACGAGGTGGGCGATTTCGACGTGTTTGTCGGGTCGTATCAGGCGAGCATTCTGGCGATCAGCAACTGACATCAGAAGGTTCTTTGATCGTTCCCACGTCGAGGCGTCGAACCGTCTGCGTGGTAACGCCTCAATGGACGCTCCGCGTTCAAGTGACGCGGAGCGTCACGAGCTGCATTCCCACGCAGAGCGTGGGAACGATCAAAAAAAGCCTCAAGGGACGCTCTGCGTCCCAGTGACGCGGAGCGTCACAAGCTGAATTCCCACGCAGAGCGTGGGAACTATCAAATACCCCCGGCTTAGATTTTTCCGCTCATAAGCTCATTCTAAAAAGTTATTTATTTTTAGATTCTTAGATCATTTAGTCTCCTTTCACGCCGACGCTCGGTCGCCTGATATGGAGCTCTTGAATGAAACTGAATTTCCCGCTTCGCCTGCTGGCCGTGGCCTCTCTGGCTGCTGCGAGTTTCCTGGCTCAGGCCGCCGACCTCACCGTCGCCTACCAGACCACCGTTGACCCGGCGAAAGTCGCCCAGGCCGACGGCGCCTACGAGAAAGCCACCAAAGCCGACATCAACTGGCGCAAATTCGACAACGGTGCCGACATCATTGCCGCCATCGCCTCCGGCGACGTGCAGATCGGCTACCTCGGTTCCAGCCCGCTGACCGCTGCGATCACCCGCAAAGTTCCGGTGGAAACCTTCCTCATCGCCACCCAGATCGGCGCCGCCGAAGCGCTGGTCGCCCGTGACGGCTCCGGCATCAAGACCCCGCAGGATCTGGTCGGCAAGAAAATCGCCGTGCCGTTCGTGTCCACCGGTCACTACAGCCTGCTGGCCGCGCTGAAGCACTGGAACATCGATCCTTCGAAAGTCACCGTGCTCAACCTCGCCCCGCCGGCAATCATTGCCGCGTGGAAACGCGGTGACATCGACGCCACCTACGTTTGGGATCCGGCGCTGGGTGTGGCCAAGGAAAACGGCAAAGTGCTGATCACTTCCGGTGAACTGGCCAAGTTCGGCGCGCCGACCTTCGACGCCTGGATCGTGCGCAAGGACTTCGCCGAGAAGCACCCGGAAATCGTCACTGCCTTCGCCAAGGTCACCCTCGACGCCTACGCCGATTACCGCAAGGATCCGAAAGCCTGGCTGGCCAATCAGAGCAACGTCGACAAGCTGGTGAAACTGTCCGGCGCCAAAGCCAGCGACATCCCATTGCTGCTGCAAGGCAACGTCTACCCACTGGCGGCGGATCAGGTCAGCGACCTCGGCGCACCGACCACCAAAGCCATCACCGACACCGCTGCGTTCCTCAAGGAGCAAGGCAAGGTCGAAGCGGTACTGCCGGACTACGCGCCGTACGTCAGCGCCAAGTACATCACCAACTGATCGGGAGTTAATTGCGATGGCCTTGCTACAGCTGGAGCGCATCAGCGCACAGTATCCCGGCAGCCCGGAACCGGTACTGTCCGACATTTCCCTGACCCTCGGCCCGCAGCAATTGCTGGTGGCCCTCGGCCCGTCCGGCAGTGGCAAGACTTCGCTGTTGAACCTGATTGCCGGTTTCGTCGAACCGAGCGCCGGCCGCATCACCCTCGACAACGTGCCGGTCAAAGGTCCGAGCGCCGAACGCGGCGTGGTGTTCCAGGACGACGCCCTGTTGCCCTGGCAGGACGTGCTGGCCAACGTCGCTTTCGGTCTGGAACTGGCCGGTGTGGCCAAGGACAAACGCGAACAGCGCGCTCGGGAAATGCTCGCACTGGTCGACCTTTCCGGTTTTGAACATCGTCGCATCTGGCAGCTGTCCGGCGGCCAGAAACAGCGTGTTGGCCTGGCCCGCGCTCTCGCCGCCGACCCACGTGTATTGCTGATGGACGAGCCCTTCGGCGCCCTTGACGCCTTCACCCGTGAACAGATGCAGGAGCTGTTGCTGCAAGTCTGGCAACGCACCGCCAAACCGGTGTTCCTGATTACCCACGACATTGAAGAAGCGGTGTTCCTCGCCACTGACCTGATTCTGCTGGCGCCGAATCCGGGGCAGATCGTCGAGCGTCTGCATCTCGACTTCGGCCAGCGTTACGCCGCCGGTGAGTCGGCACGAGCCATCAAATCCGACCCGCGTTTTATCGAAACCCGCGAACACGTGCTGGCCAAAGTGTTCTCGCAACGCAGCGCCGTTCAGCGGCAGGAGCGCGCATGAGCAGTTACGACGTTTCCGCCACCGCAGTGAAACCCGCCGCCACATCGGTGGTGATTCCCGTGCGCCGCCGTCTCAGCACCCGCTGGATCAGCCTGCTGACCCTGTTCGCCTTGCTGGTGATCTGGTGGGCGGTGACGGCCACTGGCCTGATCGAGCCGCTGTTCCTGCCACCACCGTCCGCCGTGCTGCAAAAAGGCTGGTTGCTGGCGACTACGGGCTACATGGATTCGACGTTGTGGCAGCACCTGGGCGCGAGCCTCAGCCGAATCGGCCTGGGCCTTGGTTTTGCGATTCTGACCGCGGTGCCGGTGGGCATTGCCATCGGCGCCAACCGCATCGCCCGTGGCGTGCTGGATCCGCTGATCGAGTTCTACCGGCCGATTCCGCCCCTCGCTTATCTGCCGCTGATCGTGATCTGGTGCGGCATCGGCGAGCTGTCGAAAGTGCTGCTGATCTACCTGGCGATTTTCGCTCCGATCGCGATTGCCACCGCCACCGGCGTGCGCACCGTCGACCCGGCCAAATTGCGCGCCGCGCAGTCGCTGGGCGCCACCCGCGCGCAACTGATCCGCCATGTGATTTTGCCAAGTGCGCTGCCGGACATTCTGACCGGTGTGCGCATTGGCCTGGGTGTGGGTTGGTCGACCCTGGTCGCCGCCGAACTGATCGCGGCCACCAGCGGCCTGGGCTTCATGGTGCAGTCGGCTGCGCAGTTCCTGGTCACCGATGTGGTGGTGCTGGGGATTCTGGTCATCGCCCTGATCGCCTTCGCCATGGAAATGGGCCTGCGCGCCCTGCAACGCAAACTGGTGCCGTGGCACGGCCAGGCCCACTGATTTTTCAGCACTGACTACCCCGACAGTTTCGGGGCCCCGGAATTGAAGAGAACCACCATGAGCAGCCTGAACATCACCCCTTTAAGCTCGGCCCTCGGCGCACAGATCAGCGGCGTCGACATCAGCCAGCCGCTGAACCTGGAACAGCGCGACGCCATCGAGCAGGCACTGCTCAAATATCAGGTGCTGTTCTTCCGCAATCAGCCGATCGAGCCTTCGCAACAGGCGCGCTTCGCCGCCTATTTCGGCGACCTGCATATTCACCCGATCTACCCGAACGTACCGGAACAACCGGAAGTGCTGATCCTCGACACCGCCGTCACCGACGTGCGCGACAACGCGATCTGGCACACCGACGTGACCTTCCTGCCAACCCCGGCCATGGGCGCGGTGCTCAGCGCCAAGCTGCTGCCGGAATTTGGTGGCGACACATTGTGGGCCAGCGGGATTGCTGCGTACGAAGCGCTGTCGGCGCCGATGAAAGCACTGCTCGAAGGGCTGACCGCGACTCACGATTTCACCCGTTCTTTTCCGTTGGAGCGCTACGGCAACACGCCGGAAGCGCTGGCGCAGTGGGAAGCGGCGAGACGCAAGAATCCACCGCTGTCGCACCCGGTGATTCGCACGCACCCGGTGAGCGGACGGCGCTCGTTGTTCGTCAACGAAGGGTTCACGTCGAAGATCAATGAGCTGTCGGAGACCGAGAGCGAAGCGGTGTTGAAGTTCTTGTTCGCGCATGCGACGCGGCCGGAATTCACCATTCGCTGGCGCTGGCAGAAAGATGACATTGCGTTCTGGGACAACCGCGTGACGCAGCATTACGCGGTGGATGACTACCGTCCGGCGCGGCGGGTGATGCAGCGGGCTACGGTGTTGGGGGATGTGCCGTTTTTTCGCTGAGCCTTTAACGCAAGAGCAAGATTGATCGTTCCCACGCTCTGCGTGGGAACGCCTCTACGGACGCTCCGCGTTCGGCTTGGCAGGGGACGCGGAGCGTCCCGGGCTGAATTCCCACGCGGAGCGTGGGAACGATCTGTGTGTCGTTATTCTGCCGTCGAAGGCTTCTCCCAAAGATTAATCCCGCCCTCCTGAGCAAACCGGTCAATCTCCGCCAGTTCCTCAGCACTGAAACTCAAATTCTTCAACGCCCCGACGTTCTCGATAATCTGCTCTGGCCGGCTCGCACCAATCAGCGCCGAAGTCACTCGCGGATCGCGCAGCGTCCACGCCAACGCCAGTTGCGCCAGGCTCTGCCCGCGACGTTTGGCGATTTCATTCAACGCCCGCACGTGAGCGATGTTCGCCTCGGACAAGTGCGAAGCCTGCAACGAACCACCACCCGGACGATTGACCCGCGCATCCGCCGGCACGCCGTTGAGGTATTTGTCGGTCAGCAGGCCTTGCGCCAGCGGGGTGAAGGCAATCACGCCGGTGCCGAGCTCATCGGTGGTGTCGAGCAGGTCCTTTTCCACCCAGCGGTTGAGCAGGTTGTACGCCGGTTGGTGAATCAGCAGCGGCACTTTCCACTCTTTGAGCAACGCGGCGATCTCGCGGGTTTTCACTCCGGAGTACGACGAGATGCCGATGTACAGCGCCTTGCCCTGCTGCACCGCCGTGGCGAGGGCGCTGGCGGTTTCTTCCAGCGGGGTGTCCGGGTCGAAGCGGTGCGAATAGAAGATATCCACATAGTCCAGGCCCAGGCGTTGCAGGCTTTGGTCGAGGCTGGCCAGCACGTATTTGCGCGAGCCGCCGCCCTGGCCGTAAGGGCCGGGCCACATGTCCCAACCGGCCTTGCTGGAGATGATCAGTTCATCGCGGTACTGCTTGAAGTCTTCGCGCAGCAGACGGCCGAAGTTGATCTCGGCGCTGCCGTAGGGCGGGCCATAGTTGTTGGCCAGGTCGAAGTGGTTGATGCCCAGGTCGAACGCCGTGCGCAGCAACGAGCGCTGGGTGTCGATCGGCGTGCTGTCGCCGAAGTTGTGCCACAGGCCCAGGGACAGCGCCGGCAGCACCAGACCGCTGCGTCCGACGCGGCGGTAAGGGATGGAGTCATAGCGGTTTTCGGCAGCGGTGTAAGTCATCGAATCCTCTCTTGTCGGTCTTGAATCGGGTGTCGATTGCTACGCAAATCTGTTACCGGGCCGGGCGAGGCCAAGGTTCTGGCGCAAGGTCCGGCCCTCGTATTCGATTCTGAACAGCCCACGCCGTTGCAGTTCCGGGACCACGCCATTGGCGAAGTCTTCGAGCCCGCCGGGCAGGTGCGGCACCAGCACATTGAAGCCGTCCGCCGCGCCCTGCTCGAACCACTCCTGCAAGCGGTCGGCAATCTGCGCCGGAGTGCCGACGACGCTGTAATGCCCGCGACCGCCAGCGATTCTGCGACCCAGTTCGGCCAGGGTCAGATGTTCTCGGCCGGCCAGTTCGGTCAACAGTTTCTGTCGGCTTTGCTGGCCGCTGTCAGTCAGCGGCAACTCCGGCAGCGGCCCGTCCAGCGGGTACTTCGACAGATCGAAGTTGCCCAGCATACGCCCAAGCAAGGCGACACCAACCTCGGGTTCGACCAATTGCTGAAACGTTTCACATTTTTCCTGCGCTTCGGCTTCCGTCTGCCCGACCACGACAAACACGCCGGGCATGATTTTCAGCGAATCGGCACTGCGTCCGTACTTCGGCAAGCGCCCCTTGAGGTCGGCGTAAAACGCCTGGGCGCTGGCCAGTGAAGTCTGCGCGGTGAACACCACTTCGGCGGTCTGTGCCGCCAGTTCACGTCCGGTTTCCGACGAGCCGGCCTGCACGATCACCGGCTGACCCTGTGGCGAACGCGCGACGTTCAGCGGGCCCTTGACCCGGAAGTGCTCACCGACGTGATCCAGCACATGCAGTTTTTCCGGGTCGTAATACGCGCCAGTGACCTTGTCGCGAATGAAGGCATCGTCCTGCCAACTGTCCCAGAGCCCGGTGACCACCTGATGAAATTCCCGGGCGCGGCTGTAGCGTTCGACATGGCCGATGTGTTCGTCGCGGCCAAAATTCTGCGCTTCGGCGGCGTTGTCCGAGGTCACCAGATTCCACCCCGCTCGCCCGCCGGACAGGTGATCGAGCGAAGCGAACTTGCGCGCCACGTGATACGGCTCGTTGTAGCTGGTGGTGGCGGTAGCGATCAGGCCGATGTGCTCGGTCACCGCGCTCAAGGCCGAAAGCAAGGTCAACGGTTCGAAGTGATCCGAACGGGCCATGCGGCTGGCGATGTCCTGGGTCGGCGCAGCGACGCTGTCGGCGACGAACAGGGTGTCGAACTTCGCTGCCTCGGCAATCTGCGCCAGGCGTTTGTAATGGGCGAAATCCAGTCCCGCGTTGGCCGGAACGTCCGGATGACGCCACGCGGCGACGTGGTGTCCGGTGGCCATGAGGAACGCGCCGAGTTTCAGCTGTCTGCTCATCTCAGAAGTCCTTGCGCAGTTGCACGCCGAAGTAGCGCTCGTCGTCGCGAGGCACGGCGCGGTAGATGTAGTTGCCTCCGCTGGCGAGCAGCGGCGAATAGGACTTGTCGGTGAGGTTCTTGCCGAGCAACGCCACGCGCCAGCCGTTGGTGTAATCGGCCAGAGCCACGCTGGCGTTCCAGAGGCCGTAGGCGCCCTGCTTGGTGTCGGCGTTCTGGCTGATGTCGTACTGCACTTCGCTCTGCCAGCTGTAGTCGGTGCCGAGTTCGATATCCAGGCCGTTATCCAGCGGAATCGTGTAGTCGGCGCGCACGTAGCTTTTCCAGTCCGGGCTGAACGGCAGCGGTTTGCCGTTGACGTTGCACGACGCCGCCGCGCTCGCCGGGCAGGCGAACTCGTCGATGCGGGCCCGGGTGTAGGCCAGCGCGCCGGAGAACTTCAGTTGCTGGGTCGCCTGCAGGGCGAAATCAAGTTCTACACCTTCGGTGCTGACGCTGCCGGCGTTGATCAGGCGCGTCACCACTTGCCCGGCGACGGTGTCGAAAAAATTCGCCTGATAGTTGTCGTAGTCGCTGTGGAAAACCGCGAGGTTGGTGGTCAGGCGATTGTTCCAGGACGAAGCCTTGATCCCCGCCTCCCAGGTGTTGGAGGTTTCCGGTTTCAGCGCTTCGGTGTCGCGCGGCTGCATGTTGAAAAACACGTTGTAGGCCGGGCCTTTGTAGCCACGCGAATAGGTCAGATAAGTGGTGACGGTATCGCTCAGGTCGTACTGCAAACCGAGCCGACCGGACCAGCCGTCCTCATCCACCGACCCGGAACTGCGGGTGGCCGGTTGAATGCCGCTGACGGTGGTGGCGGAAGTGGAAACGCGACGGTGATCGTATTCCAGATCGTCGTGGGTGTAGCGCAGGCCGGCGATGCCACGCAAGTCCGAGGTGAAATTCAGCGTGCTCTCGCCGAACACCGCATAGCTGTCGCTGGTGGTGCTGTAATCGGCGACGCCGCGATCAGTTCGTGTGGTGGTGGTCAGCGTGCGCTGATAGGTTTCCTCGTCCTTGCCGTGCATGTAGAACAGGCCGCCAACGTATTCGAGGAACTCGCCTTTCGGCGACGCCAGACGCAGCTCCTGCGAGTACTGGTCGAAGGCCAGATCGCCCTTGTCCGCCGTGCCGGGGAACGCCGCCGTCACCGTGCCGAGGCGGTCGCCGTCCTGATACTGAGTGTTGTCCCAGCCACGCCACGCGGTGATCGAGGTCAGGGTGTAATCGCCCAGTTGCCAGTCGAGCTGGCCGGACAGGCCCTTGTTGGTGTCCTCGACGTGGGAGCGGGTGTCGGTGTTGATGTCGCGGTTGTGGCTGGTGGCACTGACCGGGCTCAACGCATTGGCGAAAGCCGGGGTCAGAGCCTTGGTCACGACGCCGTTGGGGCCGTCATCGTGGGACTGCATGTAGTCGGCGATCAGGGTGAAGGTGACGTCGTCGTTCGGGGTGAATTCCAGTTTGCCGCGCACGCCGCGATGGTTGTAACCGTTGACCTCATGACCGTTGTGCTGGTTGTCGACGTTGCCGTCGTAAGTGCCGAACAAGGTGCTGATCGAGCCCTTGAGCGTGTCCGGAATCAGGCTGCCGCCGATGCCGAACCGGGTGCGGCTTTCGTTGCCGCTGTAATACGACTGATCGATGTAGCCGTGGGTCTCGGCGGTCGGCGCCTTGCTGGTGATGTTCAGCACGCCGGCCGAGGCATTCTTGCCGAACAGCGTGCCTTGCGGGCCGCGCAAGACTTCGACGCGTTCCAGGTCCAGCAGATCGAGGGTCGACTGGCCGGGACGGGCGTAGACCACGCCATCAATCACCGTGGCCACCGTCGGTTCGACGCCCGGCGAGGTGGAAATCGTCCCCACGCCACGCACGAACAACGAGGTGTCCTTGTTCGATGCGCCGGTGCGGAAATTCAGCGACGGCACTTGCTGGACGATGCTCGCCACGCTGTTGCGGTTGTCGCGTTCCAGCTGCTCGCCGTTGATCACCGATACCGCCACCGGCACTTTTTGCAGCGACTCTTCGCGGCGGGTGGCGGTGACCGTGACGGATTTGAGGGTCGGCTCCGGATCGGTGCTATCGGCGGCGAACGCGGCAGGCAGCGGCAGCGCGGCCAGCCCGGTGAGTAGCCAGCCCGCAGCGCGGATCGATTGCGCCAATGTGTGTGTCGCCCCAGGAATGTTGTGCATGTTTGCCCGCTCGAAAAGTTGCCCTGAACCGCTGCCGTTCTGCGACGACAGCGCCTGTCTCGGTGTCTTGGGCATTCGCTCGAGCGAGTAGCAGACAACGCGCTTTGTTAGCGCTAACATCGCCAGTATTGGCAAGCCGGACATAGACCGTCCAATACTGAAAAATTACTTTTATATGCGTTTTGGTTTTTAAGAAGGATCGAGCCTTGAGCGAAGAAAAGCCCCGCAAACGCCGTGGCGCCGGTCGCGTGACTCTCAACGCGGTGGCGCGCCAGGCCGGTGTTTCGGCGATCACCGTGTCGCGCTATTTCAACCAGCCGGAACAGGTCTCGCCCGAACGCCGCGAGCGCATCGCGGCGGTGGTCGCCGAGTTGGGTTATGTGCCGAATCTGGTGGCCGGCGGGCTCGCCTCGGCGCGGGGGAAAATCGTCGGCATGGTGATCCCGAACATCTCCGGGCCGATCTTCGCCAACACCATTCAGGGCTTCAGCGACACCCTCAGCCGTCACGGCTACCAGCTACTTCTTGCCTCGAGTTACTTCAGCACTGAACAGGAAGAAAACGCCGTGCGGGCCTTCCTCGGCTGGTCGCCGGCGGCGCTGGTGGTGACCAGTCACTTCCACAGCGCGGGCACAGAAAAGATGCTTGCCGAAGCGGATATCCCGGTGATCGAAACCTGGGATTACCAACCGGATCGCGAGCCGATGCAGATCGGCTTTTCGCACTTCGAAGTGGGTGTCAGCGCCGCTCGTTATTTGCACAACAAAGGCTATCGACGCATCGCCTTCGTGCAGAACAGCGCACCCGGCGACTTCAGCGCACTGGAGCGCCGCGACGGTTATGCGGCGACCGTGCGTGAGTTGGGCCTGGAACCGTGGGTGTTCGCACCGGACGCCGATCGCGCCCCATTCGAGGCCGGCAAGCAAGCAATGGAAGCGCTGATGAACGCCTCACCCCGCCCGGACGCGATCATCTTCGCCAACGACAACCTCGCCGCCGGCGGCCTGCTGGCCGGACAACGCGCCGGCCTCAAGATCCCCGAAGACTGCGCCGTCCTCGGTTTCGGCGACTACCCGTTCGCCGAGATGCTGCTGCCGAGCCTGAGCACCATCAAACCGCCGGCGCTGGAGATCGGTGTACTGGCAGCGACGCGGGTGCTGGAAAGCCTTGGCGTGTTGCCGAGCGATGAGGTACAGCGGTTGAATCTGCTGCAGTGCACGGTCATAGAGCGGGAAAGTACCTGACGAATATGGCGTGGGCGGGTTTGGCTATGCTCTAAATGAAACCGCGAAGGCGCCCGACCAAACACCGACTATGCCGCAGGCCTCCCCATGCACACCGCAATCATCATCTTCTTCGGCCTGATCCTGCTGGCGCTGATGTTTTACATCGGCGAGCGCATCGGCTTCAGTCGGCAGACGCTGGCCTATGGTTTCGCGGCGTTGTGGCTGGCGTTGACGGTGATCAATGGTGCGGTCGGCGTGGTCCACGCCGGGCAGCCGTTGGGGTCGGAGATTGCGATCGGCAGCGCCGTGTATGGTGTGCCGCTGGCGGCGATGGTGTTGTTCATGGTGCTGAGCGCCGAGACTTGAAAGCGTCCCGGCGCTCTGCCCCGATCAACGCACCAGATGCAGGAACTGCATGTGCCGTTCGTACTGGTCGAGGATGTCGTTGATGATCTGCTCTTTCGTGTAACCGACCAGATCGTAATCCTGACTGCCCTCGCTCAAGTGCACTTCAGCGCGGTAGTAGCGGCGATTGTTAAGCTGCTTGGAGCCCATGCCGCCACGGGCAAACGACGGCGTGAAGTAGCCGCGCATCTGCACCTGATAGATGAACGGGTGCTGCTCGCCGTGACCGATTTCCAGGCTGACGCTGTCGTGTGCCGGGTCCGGTTGGGTGACCACGTTCAGGCCTTTCTCGGCGAACACGGCCGTCACTTCTTCGATGGCCGGTTTCACCGTGGTGTCCATGAAGCGGTACACCTCGTCGCGCGACGGGAAGTGCACAGCCTGGCTCAAACGCTGACGCCAGCCGCCCTTGCCACGCCGTGAACCGGAGACCGGCGCCAGGGAATGCAGTTGCGCGATCTGCTTCTGCGACTCCAGATAGAACGCCTTGTGCAGGCCCCACATCATCAGCAGCAAGATCATCGAGAACGGCAACGAGGTCAGCACCACCGCCGACTTCAACGCATCGATGCTGCCGGAGAACAACAGTGCACTGGTCACCAGCGCGGTCATCGCGCCCCAGAACACCCGCAGCCATTTCGGCCCGTCTTCATCCGGGTTGCCGCCCTTGGCCGACAGGGTCGAGAGCACCACGGTGCCGGAGTCGGCGGAGGTGACGAAGAACACGAAGCTGATGAACACCGTTACCGCGATGACGGTTTTGCTCCACGGGTAGGTTTCCAGCAGCAGGTAAAGGGTCATCGACGGGTTGTCGAGGGCCGACATGCCCAATGCTGACATACCGTGATTGAGCACCTGGTCGATGGCGCTGTTGCCGAAGATCGACATCCACGCCAGGGTGAAACCGAGCGGAATCAGCAGCACGCCGAAGACGAATTCGCGGATGGTCCGGCCACGGGAAATCCGTGCGATGAACAGGCCCACGAACGGCGACCATGCAATCCACCAGGCCCAGTAGAACACCGTCCAGCCGCCGAGCCAGTCGCTCGGTTTGTCGTAGGCGTAGAGGTCGAAACTCTTCATCGGCAACGCGCCGAGGTAGTCGCCAAGGTTCTGGATCAGGGTGTTGAGCAAATGCTGGGTGGGGCCGGCGAACAACACGAACAGCAGCAGCGCGCAGGCCAGCAGCATGTTGATGTCGGACATGACCCGCACGCCTTTATCCACACCCGAGACGGCGACGATGATCGCCGCGCCCATCATCAGCGTGATCAGGCCGACCTGAATCCACTGGGTGTGGGCGATGCCGAACAGGTAGTCCAGACCGGAGTTGAGATGGAGCACGCCGAAGCCCATGTCCGCACCGAGGCCGAACACCGTGGCGATGATGCCGAAGCCGTCCACCGCGTAGCCGATGGGGCCGTTGATGCGTTTGCCGATCAGCGGATACAGCGCCGAACGCAGGGCCAGTGGCAGGTTGTGCCGATAAGCGAAATACGCCAGCGCCATGCCGACGAAAGCGAACACGCCCCAGCCGTGCAGGCCCCAGTGTAGAAACAGAATCTGCATCGCCTGACGCGCCGCGTCCGCCGTGCCGGCCTCGCCTTGCGGCGGCTGAAGCATGTGGGTCAGCGGTTCGGACACGCAGAAGAAAAACAGCGTGATGCTGATCCCGGCGGCGAACAGCATGCCGGCCCAGGACAGGTAACTGAATTCGGGTTCGTCGTGGTCGGCACCGAGTTTGATCTTGCCGTAGCCCGACAACGCGGTAACCACCACGAAGATCAGATACAGGGTCATGGCGAGCATGTAGTACCAGCCGACCGTGTTGGCCGCCCAGTTTTGCGCTTCGAGAAGCCAGGCGCCGGCCTGTTCCGGCATGTCGATGACGGTCAGGCCGAACAGCAGGATCACCGTCGCGGCGAACCAGAACACCGGCGGATTCATGCGTACCAGACCGCTGGCGGGGGTAGACGATGCACTCATGAACGGTGCACCTCAAGGGGTTGGAAAATGGCTGAAATGATCGGACTCAGCAAAGGCAAGCCTCCTGTTGTGAGCGGGCGGCGAACCGCCGGTTTAACTTGAATGAACGTTCAAGTTAAACATGGATAGTGCGCCAAGGACTAATCGCAGGGCTCAGCGGTACCTTTCGTACGCTAGCTCAAGAGGGGGTATGACGCTGTGGCGAGGACGATCGTTCCCAAGTGATCGTTCCCACGCTCTGCGTGGGAATGCCGCCCTTGACGCTCCGCGTCATATTGCAGGCCACTCTGTAATTCGGGGGACGTCCGGAACGCGGAGCGACCCTGGAGGCGTTCCCACGCAGAGCGTGGGAACGATCAGGGGTAATCGTTACTTCTGCGTCCCGTCGTCATGCTGCAGATTGGCTTGGGTCAGGTTGCACCCGGCCGGCACGCTGCGGGTCAGCCACACGTTGCCGCCGATGGTCGAACCCTTGCCGATGGTGATCCGCCCGAGAATCGTCGCCCCGGCGTATATCACCACGTCGTCCTCGACGATCGGGTGGCGTGGATGGCCTTTCTGCAACTGGCCGTCCTCGTCCGCCGGGAAGCGCTTGGCGCCGAGGGTCACCGCCTGATAAATCCTGACGCGCTCGCCGATGATCGCGGTCTCGCCGATCACCACACCCGTCCCGTGGTCGATGAAGAAACTGCGGCCGATCTGCGCGCCCGGATGAATATCGATGCCGGTCGCCGAGTGGGCGATTTCCGAGCTGATCCGCGCCAGCAGCGGCAGGCCTGCGCGGTACAAATGGTGGGCCAGACGATGGTGAATCACCGCCAGAATCCCCGGATAGCACAGCAGCACTTCATCGACGCTGCGCGCCGCCGGGTCGCCGTGGTAGGCGGCCAGCACATCGGTGTCGAGCAAGCTGCGCAGGCCCGGCAATGCGAGGGCGAAATCCTGGATGATCCTGATCGCCTGCGCCTCGACCTCAGTGTCGGCCTGGGCACTGTGACGGGCGACGTAACGCAGTTCGAGTCGTGCCTGGGCCAGCAGTGCATTCAAGGCGACATCAAGGGTGTGGCCGACGTAGAAATCCTCGCTCTCCTCACGCAGATCAACCGGCCCCAGTCGCATCGGGAACAATGCCCCGCACAGGGCTTCAAGGATCTGCGCCATCGCGTCACGGGACGGCAACTCGCGCCCGCCCTGCTCGCCGGAAGCACGGCCATTTTGTGCACGCCACTGATCCCGCGCGGTACGCAGCTGGCTGACGATGGTCTGCAATTGCCAATGGCTGGAACGCTCGCTCACGGTAAAGACTCCTCACGGGCGGCCGGACTGTCTGGCCGCGTCAACGGCGACTACTTTACGGCAACCCCATCGGGGCGAATTAAGAACCGATAGTGCTGGACTAAGCACATTTGGCTATAAGCGATTGACGGTTGCCCCGGTAAATCGGCGTGCCTATAGTCCGGTGATCTTCCTCCGCCAGTACGGAACCATGTCCACACAACCGATCAAACAACAGCTGCAACGCTTCAACCGCCTCGACCTGCTCGGCCAACCGACCCCACTGGAAAAGCTCGAGCGTCTGTCCACCTGGCTCGGCCGCGATGTCTACATCAAACGCGACGACCTGACGCCGCTGGCCATGGGCGGCAACAAGTTGCGCAAGCTCGAATACCTCGCCGCCGATGCCCTCGCCCAAGGCGCCGATACCCTGATCACCGCTGGTGCACTGCAATCGAACCACGTTCGCCAGACCGCCGCGCTGGCCGCGAAACTGGGCCTGGGCTGCGTGGCGCTGCTGGAAAATCCACTGGGCACCGACGACAGCAACTACACCGGCAACGGCAATCGCCTGCTGCTGGACCTGTTCGACACCAAGGTCGAGCTGGTCGACAACCTCGACAACGCCGACGAACAACTGGCCGCCCTCGCCGTGCGCCTGCGCAGCAACGGCAAGAAGCCGTATCTGGTGCCGATCGGCGGCTCCAACGCCCTCGGCGCGCTGGGTTACGTGCGCGCCGGACTGGAGCTGGCAGAGCAGATCAAGGACACCGGCCTGCAATTTTCCGCCGTGGTCCTGGCCTCGGGCAGTGCCGGTACCCACAGCGGTCTGGCGCTGGCGTTGAGCGAAGCCCTGCCGCAACTGCCGGTGATCGGCGTGACCGTCTCGCGCAGCGAAGAAGATCAGCGCCCGAAAGTCCAAGGCCTGGCCGAGCGCACCGCCAATCTGTTGGGTGTGGCGCTGCCGGACAGCTTCAAGGTCGAGTTGTGGGACGAATACTTCGGCCCGCGTTACGGCGAGCCGAATGCCGGGACGCTGTCGGCAGTGAAACTGCTGGCCAGCCAGGACGCCGTGCTGCTCGATCCGGTCTACACCGGCAAGGCCATGGCCGGGTTGCTCGACGGCATCGGTCGCGGGCGTTTCGACGACGGCCCGATCATCTTCCTGCACACCGGCGGCGCCCCGGCGTTGTTCGCGTACAAGGATTTTCTCTGACGCGCTCGTTCCCACGCTCTGCGTGGGAATGCATCCCGGAATACTAAAAACACATATTCCACAGATGAATAACAAACGGAAAATTCATTATTTTCCATTCTAAAAGAACCATCATATAGTCTCGCCGCAGGCGAATTTCGCGAGAGACGCATAAGCTGCTTTAAGGCAGGATAGCGCTGTCGTCCAATTCCCGGATTCGCCAACTTTCCTTAAGCGTCTTCCATAAGAAAACACAGGGGCTTGTCATGATTCTTTCCGCACTACGTCGAAATCTGCTGGTAGGTTCGCTGGGCCTGGCACTGAGCGCCGGTCTGCTGGGGCAGGCGGTTGCCGGTGAGCAACTGCAACAGATCAAGGACAAAGGCGTTATCAACGTCGGCCTGGAAGGCACTTACCCACCGTTCAGCTTCGTCGATGCCGACGGCAAGCTGTCGGGTTTCGAAGTCGAACTGTCCGAAGCCCTGGCCAAGAAGCTGGGCGTGAAGGCCAAGATTCAGCCGACCAAATGGGACGGCATCCTCGCGGCCCTGGAATCCAAGCGGCTGGACGTCGTGGTCAATCAGGTGACCATTTCCGACGAGCGCAAGAAGAAGTATGACTTCTCCGAGCCGTACACCGTTTCCGGGATTCAGGCGCTGGTACTGAAAGACAAGGCCGCCGCGCTGAACATCAAATCCGCCGCTGACCTGTCCGGCAAGAAAGTCGGCGTGGGCCTGGGCACCAACTACGAACAGTGGGTCCGCGCCAACGTGCCGGGTGCCGACGTGCGCACCTACGACGATGATCCGACCAAGTTCGCCGACCTGAACAACGGCCGTACCGACGCGATCCTGATCGACCGTCTGGCCGCACTGGAATACGCCAAGAAAGCGCCGAAAACCGTCGCCGCCGGTGAAGCCTTCTCGCGTCAGGAAGCCGGTATTGCCCTGCGCAAAGGCGAGCCTGAACTGCTGGCCGCCGTGAACAAGGCCCTCGACGAACTGCGTGCCGACGGCACCCTTGAGAAGCTGTCCACGAAATACTTCAACGCTGACGTCACCCAATAATGGAAGAAGCTTTCCAACTCGCACTGGACTCCGCGCCCTTCCTGTTGAAGGGCGCGTACTACACGGTAATCCTCAGCCTCGGCGGCATGTTTTTCGGCCTGCTGCTGGGCTTTGGCCTGGCGTTGATGCGCCTGTCGCGTTTCAAGTCGGTCAGCTGGCTGGCCCGCATCTACGTGTCGTTCTTTCGCGGCACGCCGTTGCTGGTGCAACTGTTCGTGATCTATTACGGCTTGCCGCAATTGGGCATGGAACTCGACCCGCTGCCGGCGGCGCTGATCGGTTTCTCGCTGAACATGGCCGCCTACGCCTGTGAAATCCTGCGGTCCGCGATCGGTTCGATCGAACGCGGCCAGTGGGAAGCCGCCGCGAGCATCGGCATGACCCGCGCGCAGACCCTGCGCCGGGCCATCCTGCCGCAGGCGATGCGCACGGCCTTGCCGCCGCTGGGCAACAGCTTCATTTCGCTGGTCAAGGACACCGCGCTGGCCGCCACCATTCAGGTGCCGGAGCTGTTCCGTCAGGCGCAGCTGATTACCGCCCGGACTTTCGAAGTCTTCACCATGTATCTTGCCGCCGCGCTGATCTACTGGATTCTGGCCACGGTGCTGTCGCACTTCCAGAACAAGTTGGAAGAGCGGGTCAATCGGCACGACCAGGAGTCCTGACCCCATGATTGTCGTGGAAAAACTGACAAAGCAGTTCAAGGGTCAAGTCGTGCTCAACGGCATTGATCTGGAGGTGAAGGAAGGCGAGGTCGTGGCAATCATCGGCCCCAGCGGCTCGGGCAAGACCACATTCCTGCGCTGTCTGAACTTCCTCGAGGAACCCACCAGCGGCCGGATCAAGGTCGGCGAGATCGAGATCGATACCAGCCGCCCGCTGAACCAGCAGCAGAGCCTGGTGCGCAACCTGCGCCAGCATGTGGGCTTCGTGTTCCAGAACTTCAACCTGTTCCCGCACCGCACCGCTCTGGAAAACGTCATCGAAGGCCCGATCGTGGTCAAGAAGACGCCCCGCGATGCAGCCATTGCCCTGGGCAAGAAGCTGCTGGCCAAGGTTGGCCTGGCGGGCAAGGAAGACGCCTACCCACGGCGCCTGTCCGGTGGCCAGCAACAGCGCGTGGCGATTGCCCGGGCGCTGGCGATGGAGCCGGAAGTGATCCTGTTCGACGAGCCGACCTCGGCCCTCGATCCGGAACTGGTGGGTGAAGTGCTGGCGACCATCCGCGGCCTCGCCGAGGAGAAACGCACCATGGTGATCGTCACCCACGAAATGGCGTTCGCTCGTGATGTGGCCAACCGCGTGGTGTTTTTCGATAAAGGCGTGATCGTCGAACAAGGCGAAGCTAAAGCGTTGTTTGCCAATCCGAAAGAAGAACGCACTCGACAGTTCCTCAGCAAGTTCAGAAATAACGGCTGACCTGTAAACTTTCCGGAATACAAACTTCCATGGATGGAAGTTCTACTTACACCTCCCGACAAAACTTGATCAAGCGATTGCAGAATATATATACGTCCTGCAACAGACTCGACATGATTAAAGTGCGCGCCCTCGAATTTCCCACTGCACGATCCAATAGCTGCCAGAGCACGCAAAGCCCGGCAGATACCGTGGTTCAATTCGCCATACCAGATAGGTAGAGTGCTTTACCACTGTAGGAGAATTCTGATAAATCCGTAATTCTGCAATTAACCAACCCCGTCCATTGACAGAACTTCCGGCGAACTTTTATCTAGTCACTTATCGCAACCCGCCACATCAAAAAGACCAAATAACGATTGACCGAAAGACCCCGTATTTATTACCGGGCAATTCTGGCCATTTGAACTTTCAGAAACGGATTTCGCTGCAAGGCTTCAAGGAGAGGATTTCATGACCCGCACTTCGCCTATCCCCGAACTGGCCGCGCCGAGCCTGGCGCCATCCCAGAACAACGGCATCAACCTCGCGGCAGCGGCTCAGCTGCTGGTCAATGTGCCGCCCTACCCGGACATGGATACGGGCGACCTGATCGAACTGTTCTGGAACAACTGCTACGTCGCTTCTCACATGCTGACAGCGCAGGACGTCGCGACCCCGGTCAGCCTGCGAGTGCCGGAGAGTTTTATCGCCAGCGGCTCGTCATGCATCCACTATCGGGTCATGCGGGTAGGTCACGGCCCATCGTTGTCGGCAGCCGCGCGGGTCACAGCCAAGCTCGACTGCCCCGGCGGGCAACCACCGGCGGTGTGCGGTGACGAAAACCAGCAACTGGCCCCCGTGACCCTGCCCGACACCATTCGCCGTCAGGGCGTCAACGCGAACCAGATCAGGCGCGGCGTACCATTGACTATCGAGCCGTATCTGAACATGGCCGAAGGCGATGCCATCACCTTGCGCTGGGGCGATGTGCGGATGGATCTGGCACTCATCACCCCTGCCGATGTCGGCAAGCCGATTCAGGTCTGGGTGCCGCCGGCGATCATCACCGAAGCAGGCGAGGACCTGCGGCTGGACGTGACCTACTGCATTCTCGACCGGGTCGGCAACAACTCGCGCTGGGCGCCGCCGCGAACGCTGAAGATCGGTTGCGTGAATCCCTACCTCAAGGTGCCGCTCAAGGAAACGCTGAAGGCGGCAGAGCCACAAAAGAAATGAGCCAAAACGGTCGATGAGGGACGCCGTCCCTCGTCGCCGCACGCTTGACCAGCCAGACCACGCCCCCTTCTATACATATTCCTAAAAGTTAGTTTATTTAAATTTTATACGCGATTAGGGTATATGCACCGGACCACCGGACATTCTTTCGTTCGCCGCACCTTTGCGGCGTTTTTCATGAGATGTGAGGTAGGTAGCATGGTCCGGAACACAATCACCCCAGTGCAGATCGCCAGGGCATTGCGTGCAGCCAAGGAGCGGCACTGATGTCCAGTCTGGCAGACGCAAACGTCCAGAGTGACCTGGACATCGCCCCGCTGTTGTTGCCCGCACAAGTGCTGCGCAACGACGCTCAAGCCATCAAGGCCGCCCATGAGCTGGCGCAGGTCGCCCGTGTGCAGGCCGCCAAACGTGATCGCCAGCGCAAGCTGCCATGGTCGGAAATCGAACAGTTCACCCGCAGTGGCCTCGGCAGCATCGCGATTCCACGCGAGTACGGCGGCCCGCAGGTTTCCTTCGTCACCCTGGCCGAGGTGTTCGCGATCATTTCCGCGGCCGACCCGGCACTGGGACAGATCCCGCAAAACCAGTTCGGCATCATCAACCTGATCCTCGGCAGCGCCACCGAGCAGCAGAAAAAGCATCTGCTGCAGAGCGTGCTCGAAGGCTGGCGCATCGGTAACGCCGGACCTGAACGCGGCACCAAGGACACCCTGGAACTGAAGGCGCGCATCACCGCCGACGGCGATGACTACGTGATCAACGGCCAGAAGTTCTATTCCACCGGCGCCCTGTTCGCCCACTGGGTGGCGGTCAAGGCGCTCAACGATGACGGCAAGCAAGTCCTGGCCTTCGTCCGTCGCGGCACGCCGGGATTGCGCATCGTCGATGACTGGTCGGGTTTCGGCCAGCGCACCACCGCCAGCGGCACGATCCTGTTGAACAACGTGCGGGTCGATGCCGGCCTCGTGGTGGACAACTGGAAGATCAACGAAAAGCCCAACACCCAGGGCGCGGTGTCGCAGCTGATTCAGGCAGCGATCGACGCCGGGATCGCCCGTGGCGCCATCGATGATGCCATCGAATTCGTCAAGACCCGCGCCCGGCCGTGGATCGACGCCAACGTCGAACGGGCCAGTGATGACCTCTACGTGATCGCCGACATCGGCAAACTGAAAATCGAACTGCACGCTGCCGAAGCGCTGTTGCGCAAGGCCGGGCAGGTGCTGGATCAGGTGCACGCCGCGCCACTGACCGCCGAATCCGCCGCCCGCGCATCGATTGCCGTAGCCGAAGCCAAGGTGCTGACCACCGAGATCTCGCTGCTGGCCAGCGAAAAGCTCTTCGAGCTGGCCGGCAGCCGCGCCACCCTCGCCGAATTCAACCTCGACCGTCACTGGCGCAACGCCCGGGTGCACACCTTGCACGACCCGGTGCGCTGGAAGTACCACGCGGTCGGCGCCTATCGCCTCAACGGAAAACTTCCGGCTCGCCATTCCTGGATCTGACGACCAGACATCTGGAGAAAACCTATGACCTTTTCCCATCCCGTCGCGCTCATCACCAGCGACGAGCAAGCCCTGATCGTCGCCAGCGACCTGGCCGAAGATTTCCAGCGCGACAGCAACCTGCGCGACCGCGAACGCCGGCTGCCGCTGCCGGAACTCGACGTGTTTTCCCGCTCCGGCCTGTGGGGCATCAGCGTGCCCAAGGAATACGGCGGCGCCGGCGTATCCAACGTGACCCTGGCCAAAGTCATCGCCCTGATCGCCCGGGCTGACGGCTCGCTGGGGCAGATTCCACAGAACCATTTCTATGCCCTCGAAGTGCTTCGGGTGAACGGCAGCCACGAGCAGAAACAACGCTTGTACGCCGAAGTCCTCGCCGGCCAGCGCTTCGGCAATGCCCTGGCAGAACTGGGCACCAGGACCGCCCACGACCGGGTCACCCGCCTCGAACGCGACGGCAGCGGTTATCGCATCAACGGTCGCAAGTTCTATGCGACCGGTGCGATTTACGCCCAACGCATTCCAACGTCCGTGGTCGATGAAAACGGCGTGCAGCAACTGGCCTTCGTCCCGCGCGACAGCAAAGGCCTGACCGTGATCGACGACTGGAGCGGCTTCGGCCAGCGCACCACCGGCAGCGGTTCAGTGGTGTTCGAAGACGTGTATGTCGCCGCCGAAGATGTCATCCCGTTCCAGAGCGCTTTCGAGCGCCCGACCCCGGTCGGCCCGCTGGCGCAGATCCTTCACGCCGCCATCGACACCGGCATCGCCCGCGCCGCTTACGAAGATGCGCTGCACTTCGTGCGCAGCAAGACCCGGCCATGGATCGACTCGGGCAACGACAAGGCCACCGAAGACCCGCTGACCCTCAAGAGCTTCGGCCACCTGAGCATCCGCCTGCACGCCACCGAAGCCCTGCTCGAACGCGCCGGCGAATTCCTCGATGCGGCCCAGGCTGAGACCAATGCCGAGACGGTTGCAGCGGCCTCGATTGCCGTCGCCGAAGCACGGGCGATCAGCACCGAAATCTCCCTGGCCGCCGGCAGCACCCTGTTCGAACTGGCCGGCAGCCAGGCCACCCTGATCGAGCACGGCCTCGACCGTCACTGGCGCAACGCCCGGGTACATACGCTGCACGACCCGGTGCGCTGGAAATATCACGCGGTCGGCAATTACTACCTCAACGATGAAAACCCTCCGCTGCGAGGGACCATCTGATGAGCAAGAAAAAGATCCTGCTCAATGCGTTCAACATGAATTGCATCGGCCACATCAACCACGGGTTGTGGACGCATCCGCGCGACACCTCGACCCGGTACAAGACCATCGAGTACTGGACCGAACTGGCGCAACTGCTGGAGCGCGGGCTGTTCGACGGGCTGTTTATCGCCGACATCGTCGGCGTGTACGACGTCTATCAGAACTCGGTGGACGTCACCCTGAAAGAGTCGATCCAGCTGCCGGTCAACGATCCGCTGCTGTTGGTGTCGGCGATGTCCGCGGTGACCAAAAACCTCGGTTTCGGCCTGACCGCCAACCTTACCTACGAGCCGCCGTATCTGTTCGCCCGACGCATGTCGACACTCGATCACCTGAGCCGTGGACGGGTGGGCTGGAACATCGTCACCGGTTATCTGGACAGCGCCGCCAAGGCCATGGGCCTCAGTGAACAGGTCGAACATGACCGGCGTTACGACCAGGCCGACGAGTACCTCGAAGTGCTCTACAAACTCTGGGAAGGCAGCTGGGAAAACGGCGCGGTGCTCAACGATCCGCAGCAGCGGATCTACGCGCAGCCGGACAAGGTGCACAAGGTCGAACACAAGGGCGAGTTCTATCAGGTCGAGGGTTATCACCTGTGCGAACCGTCACCGCAGCGCACGCCGGTGCTGTTCCAGGCCGGCAGTTCGGATCGCGGTCTGCTGTTCGCCGGGCGTCATGCCGAGTGCGTGTTCATCAGCGGCCAGAACAAGCAGTCGACCAAAGTGCAGGTGGACAAGGTCCGCGCCAGCGCCGTCGAAGCGGGTCGCAATCCCGAGGACATCAAGGTGTTCATGGGCCTCAATGTGATCGTCGGCGAGACCGAGGAAGCGGCCTGGGCCAAGCATGCCGAATACTTGAGCTACGCCAGCGCCGAAGCGGGCGTGGCGCATTTTTCGGCGTCCACTGGCATCGACTTTTCCCAGTACGAAATCGACGAACCGATCCAGTACGTGAAGAGCAACGCGATCCAGTCCGCCACCAAGAACCTGCAGAACAACGACTGGACCCGGCGCAAATTGCTCGACCAGCACGCTCTGGGCGGGCGCTACATCACCGTGGTCGGCTCACCGCAGCAAGTGGCGGATGAACTGGAATCGTGGATCGCCGAAACCGGCCTCGACGGCTTCAACCTGACCCGCATCGTCACCCCGGAAAGCTATGTGGATTTCATCGATCTGGTGATTCCGGAGCTGCAACGGCGCGGCTCGTACAAGACCGCGTACGACACCGGCAGCCTGCGGGAAAAACTGTTTCACGGCGAAGCGCACCTGCCGCAGCAACACACCGGCGCCCACTACCGACACTAACCCCGGCACTCATCGTTCCCACGCTCGGCGTGGGAATCAGGCTAATTTCACTGACTGGAAAACCACCATGACCAAGAAGCTCCTGTCCCACCCAGTCAAAGCACTGGCCCTGGCCTTCGGCCTGTTCAGCTCGGCGGTGTTCGCCGCAGATGCCCCGTTGAAAATCGGCACCACCGCCGCCTTCGCGATTCCGCTGGAAGCCGCCGTCGAAGAGGCCTCCAAACAAGGCCTGAAAGTCGAGCTGGTGGAATTCACCGACTGGATCGCACCGAACGTCAGCCTCGCCGCCGGTGACATTGACGTGAACTACTTCCAGCACATCCCGTTCCTGGAAAACGCCAAGGCCGCCTCCGGTTTCGACCTGGTGCCGTTCGCGCCAGGGATCATCAACAACGTCGGCCTGTACTCGAAGAAATACAAAAGCTTCGACGAGCTGCCGGAAGGCGCCAGCGTCGCCATCGCCAACGACCCGATCAACAGCGGACGCGGGCTGCAATTGCTGGCCAAGGCCGGTCTGATCACCCTCAAACCGGGTGTTGGCTACAAGGCCACTGAAGACGATATCGTCGCCAACCCGAAGAAGATCAAGATCCTGCAAGTCGAAGCCGTGCAACTGGTGCGCGCCTACGATGACGCCGATCTGGTCCAGGGCTACCCGGCCTACATCCGTCTGGCGAAGACTTTCGACGCCGGCTCCGCGCTGCTGTTCGACGGCCTCGACCACAAGGAATACGTGATTCAGTTCGTGATCCAGCCGAAGAGCAAGACCGACCCGCGCCTGATCAAGTTCGTCGACATCTACCAGCATTCGCCGGCCGTGCGCGCCGCACTGGATAAGGCCCACGGCAAGCTCTACCAGGCCGGTTGGGAAAGCTGAGGATGACCGCGGCCATCCAACGGCGACTGGATCTTCCAGAGCCACCCGCGCTGGCACAGCGCACCGAACTGCATCCCGAACTGAACCGCGCTCATGTGCGCTTCGTCGGGCTCGGCAAGACCTACGACGGCAAACAAGGCCCGGTCGCCGCCCTGCAAGGCATCGACCTGGCGATCCAGCGCGGTGAAGTGTTCGGCATCATCGGCCGCAGCGGCGCCGGCAAATCGTCGCTGATCCGCACCATCAACCGCCTCGAACAACCGACCTCGGGCCGGGTGCTGATCGATCAGGCGGACATCGGCGAATACGACGAGGATCGCCTCGTCGCCCTGCGCCGGCGGATCGGCATGATCTTCCAGCACTTCAACCTGATGTCGGCGAAAACGGTGTGGCAGAACGTCGAACTGCCGCTGAAAGTCGCCGGCGTCCCGAAGGAACAGCGGGAGAACAAGGTGCGCGAACTGCTGGAACTGGTGGGCCTGCAAGCCAAGCACAAGGCTTATCCGGCGCAGCTGTCCGGCGGGCAGAAACAGCGCGTCGGCATCGCCCGTGCGCTGGTGCATGACCCGGATATTCTGTTGTGTGACGAAGCCACCTCGGCCCTCGATCCGGAAACCACCCAGTCGATCCTCGGCCTGCTGCGCGAGATCAACAAACGCCTGGGCCTGACCATCGTGCTGATCACCCACGAGATGGCAGTAATCCGGGAGATCTGCGATCGCGTCGTCGTGCTCGAACACGGCCGCATCGTCGAGCAGGGCCCGGTCTGGGAAGTGTTCGGCAACCCACAGCACGAGGTCAGCCAGACCTTGCTCGCGCCGCTGCAACACGCCTTGCCCGAAGAATTGCAAAGCCGTTTGCAGGCGCAACCGTCGTCGCCCGATGCGGCCGTGGTGCTGCGCTTGCAGTTCACTGGCAGCCAACAGGACGAACCGGATCTGGCCGCGCTGTTCGCCGCGCTCGGTGGCCGGGTGAAATTGCTCCAGGGCGGCGTGGAACGGATTCAGGGCCACGCGCTCGGGCAACTGTTGCTGGCGGTCGCGGGTTCGCAGCTGAATGCCGAGCAATTGCGTGAGCGCGCCGGGCAATGGGCACAACGCACGGAGGTGCTGGGTTATGTGGTTTGATCGCTTGCTGCAGGGTTTTATCGACACGTTTCTGATGGTCGGCGTGTCGTCGCTGATCGCGTTGCTCGTCGGGATTCCGATGGCAGTGACTCTGGTCACCAGCGACAAGGGCGGCATTTACGAAGCGCCAGTGCTCAATCGCGCGTTGGGTGCGTTCGTGAACCTGTTTCGCTCGATCCCGTTTCTGATTCTGATGGTGGCACTGATTCCGTTCACCCGCCTGATCGTCGGCACCACCTACGGCGTGTGGGCGGCGGTCGTGCCGTTGACCATTGCGGCCACGCCGTTCTTCGCGCGTATCGCCGAGGTGAGCCTGCGTGAAGTCGACTACGGCCTGATCGAAGCCGCGCAGGCCATGGGCTGCCGGCGCTGGCACATCGTCTGGCATGTGCTGCTGCCCGAGGCGCTGCCGGGGATTGTCGGTGGCTTCACCATCACCCTGGTGACGATGATCAACTCATCGGCCATGGCCGGAGCGATTGGCGCCGGCGGTCTGGGCGACATCGCCTATCGCTACGGCTATCAGCGCTTCGACAGCCAGATCATGCTGACCGTGATCGTGCTGCTGGTGGCACTGGTGGCGGTGATTCAGCTGGGTGGCGATCGCCTGGCGCGGGGTTTGAACAAGCGCTGATTTCTCGCACGAAAGCGCAAATGTCCGCTTTCGCGCCTTGCCGGGCCAAGGGTTCAGCTCACCAACAAACTGCTCATCAAGCGGCTGTCGGCCGTTCTCGCCAGATGCAATTGCTGCAGGCTTTTCGCAGCATAAACAATGCTGTCGGCATTGTTCGAAGCCATCTGTGTCCGCACCGTCGGATGGGCGTTGAACAGCTCAACGGCACTCTGAACATCCAGCGCATCCGAAACCCCCAAAGCCTGCGCGACTCCAGCGATGAAGCTGTCATGGTCACTCGTGAAGCCGTTCAGATACGCCACCGTCAATCCACCCTGCATGATGACCTCGGACACACCGCGCTCGGCAATGTCGTAGGCAGGGACGGGACGATCCAGTGCTTTTCCCATCAGGACATCCAGGTAAAAGAAATCCACTGCACCGGGCCCTACGCTCTTGAATCGATTGATCCGGTTGGTGTGCATCATTTCGTGGCCCAAAACAGCCGCAAATCCCCCTGGCTCGATGAGATTCTGGCTGATGAAGAACCGGCCATGGAAGTCGAGTGTGAACATCCGGGCCCTGCGATCCGGGTCAAACTCCACGCCCACGAACTTGTCCTGCCCCCACGGTCCCTGATACTCCCTGGACAGCGCCTCGCCCCGCGACAGGCAATCGCCGAGTCGCTCCCTGACGAGTTCATAATGCTGACCGAAGTACCCCTGCAATACTTCTGTGGTCTCGACATAGTTCGCCCCGATGCAGTCCTTTGCATCGGAGAACATTCCCTGCGCCCTTCCAAGCTCCGAACGCAAAATGGCTGAATGCTGGGGGGAAAACTGTCCCAGACCGCGCGCGACAATGGTTACGGACTCGGAAACCCGTTGCTCGAACCGGTCATCGCGGCCCTCGTAGAATTTTCCCGGCGCGTCTGTCCGGGTGTTCATGACGTTACTGATGTCGGACAGAATCGAAGCGTGCACCGGCTTCCAGATCATCGTCCGACGATCGAGTACCAGCGCAGGTCCTGATGCAACCCCTTCGGACGATAAAGTGGCGCGATACTCGCCTGTTGTCGCGTCCTGCCGAATCTGCACGACTTCGCCCGGTGCGATGTCGACGAACTGGCGCCCCTTGAAGTGCCTGATGCCCTTGGCGTCGGCCGCTGGCAATTGAGCGGGAAGTGTCAATCGGTAGTTGTTCAGCGATGGCAGCACCGATTGAATGGAAGCACTTTCAACAAGCGGCAGCGGACTGGTCGTGATGTGATCGGAAAATATCGGGAGCCCGGGCTGACTGTCGGCGACTGGTTGTGCAACTCGTGACACCTTCACCGCAGGCTCGTCGATCGAATGCGTCCTGCCAGGCCGCAAGCGGTTGAAGGTCGTGTCCGTCGCAGAACGAGGGGGCGGTGAGGTAACGGTGGTTTTGCGACCCGTGATCATGGGAAATCCTGTTTTTCCAAGTGAGTCCCTCCTGATTGAAAAGGGCAGACAACGCGACAGCCATCTATCGCACGGGCGCTATTTCAGCAGTCGCCCGAACACGCCGTGCGGTAAATAGTTATGACATCGACACCGACCTCATTGCGGATCCCTGGTCTCACAGGCCTCGCACGCATGGCGTATATTCCGATAACCCGATTGCCACCGCAGCCCGACCATGAAACAGAATCCTCTCGACCTTGAGCAGATCACCTCCACCACCCTCGGCCACTACAATTCGGTGGCCGAGGATTTTCGTGAAGGCACCCGCGATCACGATGTCAGCCAGAACATCGACGCCCTGTTGCGGCACATCCAGGGTGACGCGCCGTTTTCCATCCTCGATTTCGGCTGCGGGCCGGGGCGGGATTTGCAGACATTCACCCGGATGGGACACGTCGCCGTCGGTCTCGACGGCGCGGAGAAATTCGCGCAGATGGCGCGGGATGACAGTGGCTGTGAAGTATGGTGTCAGGACTTTCTGAAGCTGGATCTGCCGGCAGAACGCTTCGACGGGATCTTCGCCAATGCGGTGCTGTTTCATGTGCCGTTGCAGGAGTTGCCCCGGGTCTTGAAACAACTGCACGGGACATTGAAACCGGGCGGCGTGCTGTTCAGTTCCAATCCGCGCGGGGATAACCGTGAGGGCTGGAACGGGCCGCGTTATGGCTCGTATCACGATCTGCAAGCATGGCGCGGGTTGTTGACCGCTGCCGGGTTTGTCGAGCTGGAGCATTACTACCGGCCAGCGGGGCTGCCGCGTGAGCAGCAGCCCTGGCTGGCGAGTGTCTGGCGCAAGACCTGAGACTCAGGGCCCTGTCTCAACCTGAAAGTAAGCTGGCGCCTGCTCGGGCGAGCGCACAGTGATGCTCCGTGCGGGCAATGTCTGCCCCTGTACTTCACGCCCCTGCACATCAAAATTGGCCAGCAATTGCGTGCCGTCTTCAAAGGCTGTCTGCTGCACCAGCCGATCTTCGCTCAACCATTCGAAACCGGTGAGCGCCTGGGGCGCCAGACGTTCATGCAAAGGACGGAAAAAAGCATCCTGACGGGCAATCAGCGGTATGCGTTGCGCCAGAGTGTCGGCGCTGAGGTGATACAGCGGCGCGACGTTGTAGAGCAACTGAGCGAGTTCGTTATCTGCCCGTACATTGGTCAGTTTCAGGCTATCGAACAGCCAATGGTGGGACGTGATGACCGAGCCATGGAACACCGCCTGATACAACGGCAGACGGCTGGCCGGATCAAAGTGAATACGGCGCAAAGATTCCTTGATCGGCACAGGTTTGAAAAAAACCTCCGGCTGCTCCGGCGGATACCACTTGCCTGCAAAATACCTGGACTTGGTGTTCTTGCTCATTTCGACGTCGCCCCAACCGATCACCGGGGTCTGCATTCCATGGGCGAACAGCACGCCTTGCGCGGTCGTTGCGTTGCCATCCTCCGAACCGGCAGGCAGCTTAAGCACTTCATTGATCCAGCGTGATGCTCCGATGTTGCCCTCGGCATTCTGTGCCTGGGTCATCGTTGCCCCGGGACGGTAGCTGTCGAACAGCATCCCGGTGGCATAGGCATCGAGAAACCAGCTATTGAAACCGGCGGCATCCCGAATGGCCGTCACACGTCGCTCAAGCAGTGGGCGCACGCACCGGGGATCGGTGTAATGCCCCGATTGCTGGAAGCCGCTTTTCAGCGTTCCATCGCTCTTCACGATTGCGCATTCAAGATTCGCCTTGTCCCCCAGGTGTGCGGTGGTCCAGTCAGGATTTTCACTGCGGCTCAGCGCCGTCTCATAGGAATCGTAAGGCGCGATCAGATAGCCCGCCGCCACGCCCGCCTTGATCGTCTCGGGGTGCCAGAGGCCGCCTTCCCAGCCCTCACCAAGTCCCAACCACAAACGGGACAGTCCGGCGTTCTGCAATTGCTTGATCGTGTCCAGTGACAGAGTGCTGCCCCATCGCTCCGGCTCGGGAATCAATGCGTCGCCGAGATCGGCTGCCACTTTCGCGCGTACTTCAGCGTAACCTTTGACGAGAGCCTGCATGTCCGGCACCGCTCGGGCCTGCCAGGTCTTGCGTGCAAGGGTATTCAGGGCGTGGTTGAGACTGCGTAAAAGCACTTTTTTCTGATAACCGTTCAACTCCCCGCCAGTGGCAAGTATCTGCAACGCCTCACGGTCCATCCCCGTTTTCAGCTCACGGGCCAGTGAGCCGCTGCCGCGCAACGTGTCGAGCAGCACGGGCCAGCTGCGCACATCCTTGGCCCCCAGCAGATCGTTGCCCCAAAGATACAGATGACTGGCTCCCGGCAGCCGCTTCGCCTGAGGCGTTTTCTCGATTTTGCTGCTCAGCGTTTCATAGCGACCGTTATCGATCAGCCATTGCCGGTAGCGTTTGGCGCCAGCCAGCGGGTCCGCCGCCCCGAGAAACAGCGTGAACGTCAATGGCGCGGACGGATCGAGCGAAGTGAAGTGATGCCGCGCGGACAGTGCCAAAGCCTTGCCCTGGGCACTGAACAACAGCCGATTGTTGAAGGGATTGGTCATCAGCCAATGCAGGCTGAAGCCATCCTGTTCAACACCCCAGAGCGGCAGACTCAGATCCTGAGTGGTATTGAATTCGCCCTGACTCAAAAGGAATGCCTGCCACACCGGATCGCCTCGCGGCACATAGTGCCCCTCGGCCAGGGGCCAGATCAGTCCCTTGCCCATCGCGCTGGCGGGCTGACGCAGAAATTCCAGTTCCGCGGGCTCGCGCGCCGTGATCGAGAAGGACAGATCACGTTGATCGAGCGCGACACTGAGGGTCCAGGCTCCGTCATCCCATTGCCAATCGATACGATCACCCCGTCTGCTCAAGTGGCTGACCTTATGCGCGGCAACGCCCGCCGAGGCCTGCACCGTCGCACCGTTTGCAGGCGTGATACGAACAGCCAGCGTTGCCGGATCGAGTTGCACGCGCCAAAGCGGGTTCTCCAATACCGTATCGGCCTGTGACGGGGACGGCAGGCTCAAACCGGCAATCAGCAATAACACGCGCAGCCAGAAGGTAACGGTAAGCATCAGACATCCCTTCTCCTGGAGGAGAAGGGACGGTAACCGAATACTCCGATGCTGTAAGTCAGACCCTTCGCAAATATGTAACAGGCGTACTCACTGTGCCGATGACGCAGCGTCCTTCTTCGGCTCGCGAATCTTGTACCAGGCCACGTACAGCGCCGGCAGGAACAGCAGCGTCAGCAGGGTCGCAATCACGATCCCACCGATCATCGCGTACGCCATCGGCCCCCAGAACACTTCCCGGGCGATCGGGATCATGCCCATGCTCGCTGCGGCGGCGGTCAGCAGGATCGGCCGGCGCCGGTGTTCGGTGGCTTCCACCACCGCATCCCATGGCGCGTAGCCTTTGCGCTCGAACTCGTCGATCTGGGTCACAAGGATCACCGAGTTGCGGATGATGATGCCGATCAACGCCAGAATCCCGAGGATCGCCACGAAGCCCATCGGCGTACCGGTCGGCACCAGCGCCAGCACCACGCCGATCAGCCCCAGCGGCGCGACACTGGCCACCAGGAACAGCTTCTGCACACTGTGCAACTGGATCATCAGGAACGTCGCCATCAAAAACAGCATCAACGGCAGCACTTTCGCAATCGGCCCTTGGGCCTTGCCACTCTCCTCGACCGTACCGCCGGTGGCGACCTTGTAGCCAACGGGCAGTTTTTCGGCGAACGCGTCGATGGACGGCTTCAACAGTTTCACCAGATCGGTCGGCTGAATCTCGTCACGCACCGACGCCTTGATGGTGATGGTCGGCAAGCGGTCACGGCGCCACACCAGCGGCTGCTCCAGCTCATAACGAACGGTGGCGAAGGCCAGCAAGGGGATCGACGTGCCGTTGGGCGTGACGATCTGCAGGTTCTGCAGGGTTTCCGGCGTACCGCGTTCCGAGTTCACCGCCCGACCGACCACGTTGATCAGGTAGATGTCGTCGTTGACCTGGGTCAGCGGCGCGCCACTGACGATGCTGTTCATCAGGTTCGCCACGTCTTCGGACGACAGCCCGAGCTGGCGCGCCTTGTCCTGGGCGATATCGATTCGCAGGACCTTGCCCGGCTCGTTCCAGTCGTAAATGATCTCGCCGATGTGCTCGTTCTTGTCCAGTTCAGTCGCCAGGTCGATGGCATGCTTGCGCACTTGGTCGATGTCCTTGCCGCTGATCCGGTACTGGATCGGACGCCCTACCGGTGGGCCCATTTCCAGCGCCTGCACGTAACTGCCGATGCCGACGAAGTCCTTGTGCAGCCGTTCGCGCAGGCGCTGGCTCAGGGCCTCGCGGGCTTCGAAGTCTTTGCTGACGATCACCAGTTGCGCGTAGTACGGGTTCTGCAATTGCTGGTCGAGTGGCAGGTAGAAACGGATCGCGCCCTGACCGATGTAGGTGCTCCAGCGCACGATGTCCGCGTCGCCCTTGAGCGTGGCCTCGAGCTTGTCGACGGCCTTGCGGGTCTCGTCGATCGAGGCGTTTTGCGGCAGGTTGAGGTCGACCAGAATTTCCGGTCGATCCGAGGACGGGAAGAACTGATTCTGCACAAATCGCATGCAGAACACCGCCAGCACAAACAACAGCACGGTGATGCCGATGGCCCACCAGCGATTGCGCATGCACCACAGCAAACCGCCATTGAACGCCCGACCAACGCGCCCCGGTTCGGCTTCATGGGGTTTCACGTTGGTGCTGAGAATGTGCACGCCGATCACCGGGGCGAAGAACACCGCCACGATCCAGGACACGATCATCGCCACGGCAATCACCGCGAACAGCGTGTAGGTGTACTCGCCGGCAGAACTGGCGTTGAGGCCGATGGGGACGAAACCGGCGACCGTCACCAGCGTACCGGTGAGCATCGGGAACGCGGTCGAGGTGTAGGCGAACGTCGCAGCCTCCTCCTTGCTCTCGCCCATTTCCAGGCGCGTGACCATCATTTCCACGGTGATCATCGCATCGTCCACCAACAGGCCGAGGGCAATGATCAGAGCGCCGAGGGAAATCCTCTGCATGGTGATGCCGCTGTATTCCATGAACACAAATACCATCGCCAGCACCAGCGGGATCGAGCACGCCACCACCAGCCCGGCGCGCACGCCGAGGCTGATGAAGCTGACCACCAGCACGATCACCACCGCTTCGAACAAGGCACTGGTGAAGCCGCCGACGGCTTCCTCCACCACCACGGCCTGATCGGACACCGTGTGCACATCCACGCCAACCGGCAGATCCGCGGTCAGTTCATCGATGCGCTTGTGCAGGGCCTTGCCGAATTCCTGAACGTTGCCGCCCTTCTGCATGGCAATCGCCAGCCCGATCGCCGGTTTGCCGTCGAAGCGGAATTCCGGCGTGGCCGGGTCGGTGTAACCGCGAGTGATGTCGGCGACGTCTGCCAGGCGATAGAAGCGGTCGTTGAGCTTGAGATTGACCTCGGCCAGGTCTTTCTCCGAAGCGAACTGGCCCGAAGTCCGCACGGAAATCCGCTCCGGACCCGCCTCGATCACACCGGCCGGAGTCACGGCGTTCTGCGACTGCAGGCTCTGCACCACCTGGCGCTGATCGATGCCCAGCGCCGCGAGTTTGCGGGTGGAGAAGTTCAGGTAAATCACTTCGTCCTGCTGGCCGATCATTTCGATCTTGCCCAGCCCCGGGACATTGCGGATCTCGGCCCGCGCCTGTTCCACGTAATCGCGCAACTGGCGCATGGTCAGGCCGTCGGCGGTGAAGGCGTACACCGAGCCGAACACATCACCGAACTCGTCGTTGAATCCCGGCCCCTGGATACCTTGAGGAAACTGCCCGCGGATATCGTCGATCTTCTTGCGCACCTGGTACCAGATTTCCGGAATGTCCTTGGCGCTGGTGGTGTCGCGCAGGTACACGTACACCGTCGATTCGCCGGGGCGCGTGTAGCTTTTCACGTAGTCGAGGGAATCGAGTTCTTCGAGTTTTTTCTCGATGCGGTCGGTGACCTGCTTGAGGGTTTCCTCCTGGGTCGCGCCCGGCCATTTGGTCTGGATCACCATGGTCTTGATGGTGAACGACGGGTCTTCCTCGCGCCCCAGATTGAAGTAGGAGAACACCCCCATGAGCAATGCGACGAACATCAGATACCAGACGAACGACTGATGTTTGAGGGCCCATTCGGAGAGATTGAAAGAGCCTTTCATTGACTGTCCTCGTCAAGTTTCACGGATTGTCCGGGTTTGAGACTGTTGACGCCGGCGCTGACCACACGCTCGCCGTTCTTCACGCCCCCCGCAAGTACAACACTGCTGTCGGTGCGGCTGATCACGCTGACGTCGCGCGGACTGACGGTTTTGCTTTGGGTGTCGATGACCCAGATTCGCGGTTTTCCATCGACCTCCTGCAATGCCGTGGCAGGCAATTCGATACGCGGCTTGATCGCCGAGCTGAGGGTGACGCTGATCGCGGTGCCGAGGCGAAAGCCTTCGGGCGTATTGGCCAGGGTCAACCGTGCGCGGCGGGTGCGCGTCGCACTTTGTGCCTGGGGTTCGATCTCGCGCAGGGTGGCCGTGGTGTTGATGCTCGGGTCGAGCTGTCCGGCCACCAGAAACACCACGTCGGACGGGATCTCATCGACCAGGGTGTCCGGCAGATCGATCACGGCTTCCTTGATGTCCGGTTGCGCCAGGGTCACCACCTGCTGGCCCGCCGTCACCACTTGTCCGGCCTCGGCGTTCCACGCGGTGACCACCGCCTTGTGGTCGGAGCGTAGCTGGGTGTAATCAAGTTGATCCTTGCTCTGGTTGACCGCCGCGCGCGCCTGATCCAGCGAGGCCTGAGTGGTCTTCAGGTCCGTCATGGCAATGTCCAGTTGTGCCTGCGCGCCGACACCACGGTCGAACAGCGCTTGCTGACGGCGGGCATTGGCCTGGGCATTGATCAGTTGTGCCTGAACCCTGGCGAGGTCGCCCTGGGCCGAACGCAACTGGTTCTGCTGATCGGTCGGATCGAGGGTGGCAAGCAGCGTGCCCTTCTGCACTTCGGTGCCGACATCGACGTTACGGCTGGCAATGCGCCCGCCGACACGAAAACCGGTGTTGCTTTCATAGCGCGCCTGAATGCTGCCGGCGAAACGCCCGAGGTTTTCCTCGCTCATCGCTTCGACCTTGACCGACAACACCGGCCGTACTGGTTCCGGCGGTGGCTCGCTTTTCGAACAGGCGGCCAGCAACACGCCAATGGATAACAGCCCCAGACGCTTCATGGCTGTGCTCCCGGTTGCAGATCCTTGTAGGTGTTTTCGGCAATTTCGACCTTCATGCCCGGATGCAGCAACTGCCCACCCGCGACAATGACTTTTTCCCCACCCTTGAGGCCCTCGCTGATGATGACCTTGCCGATCAGGTAGCGGCTGACGGTGACGTTGTGCAACTGCGCTTCACCTTTGTCGTCGACCATCCACACCGCCGGATCGCTGACGTTCTTGGTCAGCGCCGACCACGGTAATTCAACGGCCGACTTGCCGGTGCCCTTGGCCGTGGCGCTCACCACCGAGCCCAGCTGCATCCCCTGCGGCAGGCTGTCGAGGCTGACCTTGACCTGCACCGTGCCGGACTGCGCGGACACCGCCGGGGTGATTTCGCGCACGGTGCCGGTGGTCTTGATGGCGGGGTTGTCGAGCAGGCTGACGACAATCGAACGCTCCGCCGGCCGTTCGGCCAGCAGGGATTCATAAACGTTGAACACGGCGTCGCGGTCACCGTCACGGGCCAGGCTGAATATCGGCGCCGTGGCCTGAACCACCTGGCCGACTTCGGCCTGACGCTCGGTTATAACGCCGGGCGCATCGGCGATCAGCGCGGTGTAGCTCAATTGATCCTTGGCGTTGGCCAACTGCGCCTGCGCTGCGCTCAAAGCACTCTGGCTGCTGCGCAATGCAGCCTGCGCGGAATCGTATTCGCTCTGGCTGGTGTAGCCCTTGGGCAACAGTTTCTGCTGGCGGACGAACGCGGCGGCGCTCTGTTTGACCCGCGCCTGCTCGGCCACTACCTGAGCCTGTGCGGAATCGACGTTGGTCTGCAAATCCTTCGGATCAAGCTTGGCCAGCACTTGTTTGGCCGAGACGCGGTCACCGACATCGACCATGCGCTGGATGATCTTGCCGCCGACCCGGAACGACAGTTCGGTCTGCACGCGGGCCTGGACGTCGCCGGTGAGAGTCACGGCGGCGGCGTAATTGGCGGGGTTGACCTCCTGCACGAAGACCCGGGGCAGGTATTCGGCGGGGGCCTTTTTCTCGCCGCATGCGCTCAATAAAGCGAGCAGACTCAGCATGACCGCTGTTTTCAATCCGGGACTCGCCATGCAGACTCCTTCCTGTGTACGAACGTGCAAGTGACGATACGACTGTGAGCTTAGAACAGGGTTCAACCTTCGTCCGGGCGATATATGCATTTCTGTGCAGCGAGTATCCTGACCCGGATTTCGGGGCACTCAAGAAGGATTTTCATGCTCAAGACCCTCGCGGTGGCCAATTACCGCTCGATCAATAAATTGGTGATTCCGCTGGGCCGTCTGAACCTGATCACCGGCCCCAACGGCAGCGGCAAATCCAACCTGTACCGGGCGCTGCGGTTGCTCGCGG
The DNA here is from genome assembly GCF_059424205.1 of Pseudomonas sp. GW456-12-1-14-TSB6. Lineage (NCBI taxonomy): Bacteria > Pseudomonadati > Pseudomonadota > Gammaproteobacteria > Pseudomonadales > Pseudomonadaceae > Pseudomonas > Pseudomonas sp. GW456-12-1-14-TSB6. Next base: position 119,755 of record NZ_JBWKZE010000004.1, on the reverse strand, counting down.
AAACCGCTCAGGGCGGCGTGGTCAATGCGCTGGCCCGTGAGGGCGGGCTCGACTCGACGTTCTGGGCCGGGCCGGAAACCATCAGCCGGCGCATGCGCAACGGCGAGGTGCCGATCCAGTCCACCGTGCGCCAGGGCGTCAAACGCCTGCGCCTGGGCTTTGCCGGGGAAGATTTCAGCTATTCGATCGCCCTGGGCTTGCCGGAGCCGAGCCTTTCGTTCTTTTCCCTCGACCCGGAAATCAAAAAGGAATGCATCTGGGCCGGACCGCTCTATCGTCCGGCCAGCCTGCTGGTGGATCGCGACGGGCCGATGATCCGCACCCGTGAGGGTCGCAGCTGGGACGTGCTGGCCCAGCACACGCCGAACTTCGACAGCCTGTTCGATCAGGTCGGCAGCCTGCGCTCCTCGCCGGAGGTGTTCCAGATGCGCGAGTTCATCCGCCGCTGGCGCTTCTACGATCACTTTCGCAGCGACGCCGACGCCCCGGTGCGCCAGCCGCAACTGGGCACGCGCACGCCGGTGCTGCATCACGATGGCCGCGATCTGGCGGCTGCGTTGCAGACCATCCGCGAGATCGGCGATCCCGAGGCGTTGCAGGCGGCGATCAGCGACGCCTTTCCCGGCGCACGGCTGAACATCGCACCGCTGGCGGGCGGCCGCTTCGCCATCGAGTTCTTTCAGGAAGGGTTGTTGCGGCCGTTGTCGGCAGCGGAACTGTCGGATGGCACGTTGCGTTATCTGCTGCTGGTCGCCGCGCTGCTGACGCCACGCCCGCCGTCGCTGATGGTGCTGAACGAACCGGAAACCAGCCTGCACCCAGATCTGCTGCCGGCGCTGGCGCGGTTGATCATCCGGGTGTCGGAGCAGTGTCAGGTGTGGGTGGTGTCCCATGCCCGGCGATTGATTTCGGCGCTGCAGGAAGACCCGGAATGCAATTGCATCGTGCTGGAAAAGACCCTCGGCCAGACCGGGATCGTCGGGCAGAGGGTTCTGGATGAGCCTGCGTGGAATTGGCCTGATTAGCCTCACACTCTCGCTCCCACACCGTACCTGATCGTTCCCACGCTCTGCGTGGGAATGCCTCTGGGGACGCTCCGCGTCCAGTGACGCGGAGCGTCACGGGCTGCATTCCCACGCGGAGCGTGGGAACGATCAACGATCATCTACCAGGGAGTTAACCCTGCCACTTCCCGCCTTCGACAATCACGCTCTCAGGCTTGGTGTCATCACTCAGATCTTTACGCACATATTGGTCATACAGCTTGAGCAGGTATTTCTCTTCCCCCAGCTTGGCCAACTCCGCGTTCACCCAATCGCGCAATTCGATGTTGCCCTTCTTAACCGCCGGCGCAATCGGCGCTTCGGCACCGAGTTTTTCATCCAGCACTCGGTAGCCCGGGTTCTGCTTGGCCCAGCTGAACAGCACCAGATTGTCCTGCGCGTAGGCATCGCCACGGCCGTTGGCCAGGGCTTGCAGGGACTCGGAGTTTTTCTCGAACTTCAGCAGTTTCCAGTCCGGATGGTTTTTGGTCAGCCAGATATCGGCGGTAGTGCCGGTGGTGACGATGGTGGTGCGGGTCGCCAGGTCATCCAGTTTTTTCACCTCGCTGCCCTGGGGCACCAGCGCCTGCACCGCGACCTTCAGGTTCGGGTTGGTGAATTCCACCGCTTCCTTGCGCTCCGGGGTCACGGTCATGTTGGCGAGGATCAGGTCGACCTTGTCACTTTGCAGGAACGGAATTCGGCTCGCCGGCTCCACGGCCACGAACTCGACCTTGTTTTCATCGCCCAGCAGATCCTTGGCGAATTGACGGCCGATATCGGTATCGAAGCCGACGTAACGCCCCGCTTCGTTGACGAAACCGAACGGCGGCTTGTCGGTGAACACGCCGACGATCAGTTTGTCGCGGGCCTTGATCTTGTCCAGGTAACCGGCCGGCGCGGTGCTTTCGCTGGCGACTTTCGGCTTGGCCGGTTCTTCGGTCTTGTTGCAGCCGGCCAACAGCGCGAGGCTGATCAGCGGTAGTGCGAATAAGGCTTTGGCAGTTTTCATGGCAGTTCCAGTTCCTTGGTTTGAGACGTTGTGGGCGAAGTCGTTGAAGTCAGCGCTTCGACGTAGGAGAACTTCTCCAGGAACTGCTGCGCGCGTGCGGTTTGCGGGTTCGTAAAGAAAAGCTCGGGCGGGTTCTGCTCAAGGATGCGCCCGCCATCCATGAACACGATGCGATCGGCCACCGCGCGGGCGAAGGCCATTTCGTGGGTGACGATCAACAGGGTCATGCCTTCGCGGGCCAGGCCCTGAATCACTTCCAGCACTTCCTTGACCATCTCCGGATCAAGGGCGGCGGTGACTTCGTCGAAGAGCATGACCCGCGGGTTCATGCACAACGAGCGGACGATGGCGATGCGTTGCTGCTGGCCGCCGGAGAGCTGGCGCGGGAAGGCGTCGCGTTTGTCCGCCAGGCCCACGCGTTCGAGCAACGCTTCGGCTTGTTGCTGTGCTTCGCGGCGTTCGCGTTTCTGCACTTTCAGCGGGCCGAGCAGCAGGTTGTCGAGCACGCTCATGTGCGGAAACAGGTGATAACTCTGGAACACCATGCCGATCTGCTGACGCACTTCGCGCCAGTCGGTGGCCTTGTCCAGCAATTCACGGCCGGCGAACTTCAGGTGACCGCTGTGGGCGGTTTCCAGACCGTTGAGGCAGCGCAGCAGGGTGCTTTTGCCGCAGCCGCTGGGGCCGAGGATGACGATGACTTCGCCGGATTTCACTTGCAGGTCGATGCCCTTGAGCACCTGCTGTTCGCCGAAGAATTTGTTGAAACCCTGAAACTCGATCAATGCGCTCATGCTTGCGTCCAGCGCCGCTCCAGCACGCGCGAAGCGGCCGACAGCGGGTAGCAGATGAAAAAGAAAAACAGAAACAGCGCGCCGTAGATCAGCACCGATTCGTAGGTGCGTTCGATGATCTGCTGGCCAACCTTGATCACATCCACCACGCCAATCAGCACCGCCAGCGAACTGGTCTTGATGATCCGCGTGTAGACGTTGATGGTCGGAGGTGTCATGCGTTTCAGCGCCTGGGGCAGCAGCACATAGCCGTAGAGCTGCGCCGCGTTCAGCCCGATCGACAGCCCCGCTTCACGCTGCCCGCGCGGCAACGAATGCAACGCACCGCGCGCCACTTCGCCAACCTCGCTGGCGCCCCACAGCGACAGCACCAGCACCGCACACCAGAAGCTCGGCAGGCTCAGACCGAAGAAAATCGGCAGGCCGAAAAACAGCAGGTACAACCAGACCAGCACCGGGATCGCCCGGAACAGCTCCAGATAGATCCGCAGCAGCGCGTTCAGCCACGTCACGTTGAGCGTGCGCAGCACGCCGTAGAGCACGCCGCCGACGGTGCTGATGGCGATACTGAGGAACGAGATCGACAGGGTTTGCCCGGCGCCTTTGGCCAGTTGCGGCAACGACACCCAGAGCAGTTCAAGACCCGAACTGGCCATGCTGGAGCCTCCTTTCCAGACGGCTCAACAGCAGCGACAGCGGCAGGAACAGCAGCACGCAGATCAGCGTCAGCACGGCGAGCATTTCGTAGGTCTTGTAGTAGAGCGCGATGTAGCTCTTGGTGGTGTAAAGTATTTCCGGCACCGCCACGGCCGAGACCACGGTGGTCTCCTTGAGCAGAAAAATGAAATTGGCGAACAGCGACGGCAGGCTGAGGATTCCCGCCTGCGGCAGGATCACGTAGCGCAGCAACTGGCCGTGGGACAAACCGATGGAGCGGCCCGATTCAAGCTGCGCCTGAGGCACCGCATCGACACCGGCGCGCAGCACTTCAGTGAGGTAGGCGCCGCCGAGAAACGTCATGGTGATGATCGCGGCGCTGAATCCCGAAACCTTGATTCCCAGGGCCGGCAACGCGAAGTAGACGAAGAACAGCTGGATCAGCAGCGGTGTGTTGCGCGCCAGCTCCACATACAGGCCGACCAGCTTTTGCAGGTAAGGCGTGCGGAACACCAGAATCGTCGCATTGAGCAACGCCACCAGCAGCGACGTGCCAATGGCGATCAAACCGACCTGGAGCGTCACGCCCACGGCCTTGAGAAACGCCGGCAGAGTGCTGAGGATAAATGCGTAATCGAAGGTCATGAAACATCCTGACGCCGCTCGGTAAGCGACGGTGGTGCAGTCCATGGACAGCGGGTAACTGTCCGGCAGGCACCGACTTTAAAGGTATAAGAAAAAGAATTTAAATACCGTTAAAGCATATTGATATCACGCAAAAAACTATCCTGCGGGTTTGCCCCGACAGAATAAGAAGGCTATTTTTCCTTTCGCTGTAGGACGGATCTTTTTTTCATGAAAGCCCTCCAAGGACGAACAGCTTTTGGCCAGACTCCCCCGGCCAAACCCATAACAAGGAAGAGAACATGGACGTAAAAGTGCCGCAGCGACCGGACCCGCAGGATTTCGTGAAATGGCTGGTGGCTTTGCGCAGGGCGCTGAAAACCAGCGCTGCGTAGCCCCCACTTCGATCGTTCCCACGTCGAGGCGTCGAACCGTCCGCGTGGGAATGCAGCCCGGGACGCTCCGCGTCCCATCAAGAGCCGAACGCAGAGCGTCCGATGAGGCATTCCCACGCAGAGCGTGGGAACGATCATCGCAAACGCACACACAAAAACGCCGATGACCATCGCTGGTCATCGGCGTTTTTTTTCAACCTTGAAGGGGGTTGCTGTTGCGTCGGATCAGAACGCCGGCAGTACCGCGCCGTTGTACTTCTTCTCGATGAACGCTTTGACTTCAGGGCTGGTCAGGGCAGCGGCCAGTTTCTTGATGGCGTCGCTGTTCTTGTTGTCTTCACGGGCGACCAGGAAGTTCACGTAAGGCGAATCCGCGCCTTCGATCACCAGGGCGTCCTTGGTCGGGTTCAACTTGGCTTCCAGCGCGTAGTTGGTGTTGATCATGTCCAGGTCGACTTCTTTCAGAACACGCGGCAGCAGGGCCGACTCCAGTTCCTTGAACTTGAAGTTGTGCGGGTTCTTGGCGATGTCTTTCGGCGTGGCCAGGGCGTTCTTCGGATCTTTCAGTTCGATCAGGCCAGCCTTCTGCAGCAGGATCAGAGCGCGACCGCTGTTGCTGCCTTCGTTCGGAATGGCGATGGTAGCGCCGTCCGGCAGTTCAGCCAGGGTCTTGTACTTGCTCGAGTAGCCACCGAACGGTTCAACGTGCACGCCTTGCACGGTCACCAGGTACTTGGCCTTGTCGTCCTTGTATTTGCCGGCGTTGAAGCTGTCCAGGTAAGGCTTGGTCTGGAAGTAGTTGGCGTCCAGACGCTTCTCGCCAACCTGTACGTTCGGCTGTACGTAGTCGGTGAAGACCTTGATTTCCAGATCCACACCTTCTTTGGCAAGGGTCGGCTTGATCAGTTCGAGGATCTCGGCGTGCGGTACCGGCGTCGCAGCAACCACCAGTTTCTCGCCGGCCTGGGCCAGGGAAGCAGTCAGAGCAGCCGCCAATGCGGTAAACAACAGAACCTTTTTCATGCAGTGTCCTTATCGAAAATCGGTCGTCATCGACGACGGCATTAATACGTGTGCCAGCGATGTGCTACTGCTGGCGTGAAGCGGACAATACCGGGATTTTTTATTCCCGGACAATAACGTTTATTCAGCTTCATATTCCATTTTGTTCATGTTGAACAAAATGGTTACAACGCCTCGCTCAGGCTCAACAGCAATTCTTTCAATGCCTTACGTTCGTCGACGGTGCCGTTGAGGCTCACGCTCGCCACCTGGCGCTCGATCTGAACCTGCGGCCCAGACACCTCGGGCAGGTTCAGGTGCTCCGGCAGGATTTCGTCGCCGGTGCTCACCAGCAACGCAAAATGAATGACGTTTTCCAGCTCCCGGGTGTTGCCCGGCCAACTGTGCTGTTCCAGCACCTGCTGCGCCGCTTCGCTGATCAAAGGCACCGGCAGATCCAGGCGCTGGCTGTAGATGCCGAGGAAGTACTCGGCCAACGACAGAATATCGCCGACCCGCGCACGCAATGCCGGCAGTTCCAGATGCCCTTCGCTGAGATAGTGATAAAGACGCTCGTGGAATTTCCCCGCCGCCACCGCTTGGGCCAGATCGATGCTGGTCGCCGCCACCAGGCGCACGTCCACCGGGCTTGGTTGATGCGCACCGACGCGGGTGACTTCGTGGTTTTCCAGAGCGGAAAGCAATTTGATCTGGATCGGCAGCGGCAGGTCGCCGATCTCGTCCAGGTACAAGGTGCCGCCGTTGGCCGAGCCGAACCAGCCGGCGCGACTGCTGGCCGATCCGCTGTAGCTGCCGGCGGCGTAGCCGAACAACTCCGCATCGGCGTAGGTCGGGCTGATCGCCCCGCAGTTGACCGAGACAAACAGCCCGCTGCGATCACTGGCGCGGTGAATGTGGCGGGCGAGCAATTCCTTGCCGGTGCCGGTCTCGCCGCGAATCAACACCGAGATCGAGCGCGGTGTGAGCTGGGCCATTTCCTCGCGCAACTGGCGCGAGCGTGGATCGACAAACACCAGCGCCTTGGCGCGGATGCTCAGGGGACTTTTTTCCGCATCGGGAAAGGTCAGCAACGGCTGGCCGAAGGTTTCAAGACTCATGGCAGACTCCCGCCCCAAATCGCCGGGAGACGGGGGCGTTGAAAAAAAAAGTGGTCAGGCACGGCGCCGGGCGTGGTGTTCCATGCGGTTTTGCAGGCGATACAGATAAGCGAATCCCTGCTCCCAGCGTTGATGCCCGGACTTCACGTTGATATGGCCGGCGCCGGCGAGAATCCCCGCCTCAGCGCCCCAGTTGCGCGCCAGCTCCAGCGCACGTGGCGCACTGACGGCGGCGTCGTTGTCGGAGCTGACGACCTGGCTCGGGAAGGGCAGCAGATCGGTCGGGATCGGCGCGAAATTGCGCAGCGCCGGCACGCAGGCCGGACGCTCGACATCCGCCGGCGCAACCAGCAGCGCCCCGCGCACCTGACGCAAGTGATGCAGCGGCGCGGTGGCCGCCCAGTGCGCCACGGTGATGCAACCCAGGCTGTGCGCGATGAGAATCACCGGCGAGCTGTCGGCGGCAATCGCCTCGGCCAGCGCCGCGACCCAGTCTTCACGACGCGGCGTCAGCCAGTCGGCCTGCTCCACCCGCGCGCTGTTGGGCAGGCTGTTCTGCCAGTGGGTTTGCCAATGATCTTCTGGCGATCCTTGCCAGCCCGGCACAATCAGATAACGGATTGATTCGTTGCGCATGGGGGAGCTCTCCTGCGTCGTGTCTGTTCCTGAACGAGTATAGGGACGGGATTTATATTCGTTAAGGAATAAGAAGCTATTTATTAATACCCGAAAAGAATATCAAGCATTGGGCAAAAAAAGGGGCCGCACCCTGCCAAGGAGACGGCCCCGGAAAAACGTGAAACCCTTATCGTGCAGTGATCACCGACAGCTTGGTGATGCCCGCCCGCTCAATCGAAGCCATGGCTCGCGCCACTTCGCCGTAATTCACCCCGTCGTCCGCCTGCAATTGCACGCGCACTTCCGGGTCCTTGGCCTTGGCCGATTTGAGGTTGAATTCCAGCAGATCCGGCTGGATTTCGTCCTTGTTGATAAACAGTTTTCCCGCACCGTCGATGCTCACCACCAACGGGTCTTTCTGCTCGACCGGCGCCACTGCTTCGGTCTTCGGCAGGTTGATCGGTATTGCGTTGGTCAAAAGCGGCGCGGTGACGATGAACACCACCAGCAGCACCAGCATCACGTCCACCAGCGGCGTCACGTTGATCTCGCTCAGCACCTCGTCGCTGTCTTGCGTGGAGAAGGCCATATCAGGACGCCTCCTTCACTTTTGTTGCATTGCCCTGGGCCGCAGCCTTGTGCGCGGTCGGGTGAATCAGCACGCGGAACGCGCTCTTTTGCGCCAGGCTGTAGAAGTCGTGGGCAAAGTCGTCCAGGTCCGCCGCCGTCAGTTTCAGACGACGCAAAAAGTAGTTGTAAACCAGCACCGCCGGCACCGCGACCGCGATCCCCACACCGGTGGCGACCAGAGCTGCACCGATGGGACCGGCGACCGTTTCCAGGCTCGCCGAACCCGCCGCGCTGATGCCTTTCAACGCTTCCATGATTCCCCACACCGTACCGAACAGACCAATGAACGGCGAGGTGCTGCCAATACTCGCGACCACTGCCAGACCGGTCTCCAGCGAACGACGCTCGCGGACGATCTGCTGGCGCAAGGCACGTTCGAGGCGATCTTGATGGTTGATCGCCTGGCTCAGGTCATTGGCCTGCGGCGCCTCGCCCACTTGTATCGCCGCATAACCGGCCTGTGCCACCCGCGCTGCCGCGCCGGGCTGGGTTTCGCTCAACTCGGCGGCGGAGTCCAGACTCGACGCCGCCCAGAAGCGCTTGTGAAATTTGCGGTCCTGCGCCTTCAACCGGCCGAACTGCACAGCCTTGAGCAATGCCAGGCCCCAGGTAGCGACAGAGAAGACCACCAGCAGCCAGATCACCGCGCTTTCGATGGATTCCAGTGGAGATGCCAGTAACGTCATGATGTGTTCCCTCGTGTAAACGTTTAGCGCGAAATTGGTTTCGGTTTAATGAATCTTGAAATCGATGGGTACGCTGACCCAGCCGTCCTGGGCGACATCACCCTGCTTGGCCGGCACGAAGCTCCAGCGCTTCACGGCGTCCAGCGCCGCGTCGTCGAGTTGTTGCCGGCCACTGCTTTTCTGAATCTGGATCTCGCCCGGTTTGCCGCTGGCCAACACGTGCACCCGCAACAACACCGTGCCTTCCCAACCGCGACGCTGGGCCAGCGACGGATATTCCGGCGCCGGGTTCTTCAGGTACGCGGCGTTGGCCGAGGCCGGCGTCACCGGAGCAGGCGCTGGTGGTGCAGGTGGCGCGGGCGCGGCGACCGGGGCGGCCGGTTGTGGCGGCGCCGGTGGTTGCTCGACGGCTTTTGGCGCTGGTTTCGGTACGGGTTTGGCGACCGGTTTCGGTTTGGCAATCGGCTTCGGCTTCGGTGGCGGCTTGGTTGCCAATTCGTCTTCCACCGGCGGCGGAGGCTCGACCACCGGTGCCGGTGGCGGCGGCACAACTACAGGTGGTGCCGGTGGCGCCGGGCGCGAAAACTCGATGGTCATCGGTGGAATTTCCGGCGGCACGATCGGCAGCGCCGGTGTCGGATGCTGGTTGATCCAGTAGATCACCGCGCCGTGCACCACCAGCGCCAGAACGCCGAGCAGAATCGTTTCGCGGCGGCTCAGAATGCCCTTGGGCGCGCGCTGCAAACGCAGCTGCCCCAACGGCACGCGATGGGGCCGGCCGAGATCGACCAACTCGCCGCTCGGCGCCTGGCGCCACAGCACCTCCTGTGCGCTGGCGGCGGTCTGGACATTGCCCATTGATTTACTCCCTGCGGTCTCTTTGCGTTTTTTCGCGTAGCCGATTCGCCGCTTGTTGAATCCCCCACGGCGTGATCGATGGGTCAATCATTGGGCTAGACGCTTATCTCCGAAAGTAATCTTTCATGTTATGAATAGACGTTTATGGAATATATAAAACAGTCATTTCCGCCAAAGCCACGGCCCGCAAGGCTTCCAGCGATTCGCCGGAATCGACATGCTTTCCCGGCATAAAAAGTATTCATCCAAGGCATCGGGTTATCGGTGACCCGGGATTCAGTGACAACTAATACCAAGGTGATAGTTGACGAACTTTTTAAAAGGCAAACAAAAAGGCCGATGCATTTTTAATGCATCGGCCTTCGATTTACGGAATTTCTTATTGCTTCAGAAACTCACCACCCAAGTTCACAACTTCACCATCGAAGTTCACGCGGGAGCCGGTAGCCCGGAGTTTCGCGTAGTTGTGATCAGGCGAAAACAGCGTCCAGGTCTGATAACCACTATTTCCGTTCTGAGCCAGCACCGCGATTGTGGTCGGGTTGCCGGTACTGTTCTGGAAGTGATAGTTCCCGTAACGGATGTCGTAATTCACGCCACCCTGGCTGAGGGTGCCGCTGAAGCTGCCATTGGAATCATTACCGTCGGTGATAACCAGCTTGGCGCCAGAGTTGGCATTTACATAAGTGCCATTAATGCTCGACATAACGAGATTTCCTTTATCGTTGGATAAGTGTCTTCCGATGAGAGCAAGTTTCCTCCTGGAAACTCACGACACTCAGGATGGTTGGACATTCATTTATTGTCCACGCGACTTTTCAACGAAATTGCTATATGCACTATTCATGTCGCTCATAACTTATTTCGATTCGGAAGACTCTTAATAACTAACGACTGGCGTTGGTTTGTTGCACACCAATGGCCGGCGCAATCACTGCCGTCTCCGAACGCGGCGTTCCTGCCGGCACCCAGTCATAACTCACAGGAAGGGCCCGATAGACCCAGTTGCTGATCGCGTCGCTGCCCGGCGCTTTGCCCAGATAAGGGCTGACGTATTCCCAGACGTTTTCACCGCTGGCTGTCACCTGGAAGAACCGTCCGTTCATGCCTTCATCGATCAGCGTGTTGCCGTTGGGCAAGCGCCGTGCGCTGCTGATGAACGAGCTGTAGAACGCCCACCCCGGCTGCTTCGAATTCGCCGCGCTGTACTGCCAGACGATTTCATTTTTCACCGGGTCGATCTCCAGCACCCGCGAACCGGAAATCAGCCCCAGCGTGACGTTCGGGTAACCCGCCGAACCCTGGTTGTCGAACACCAGCAGATTGCCCGCGCCGGGCAGTCCGGCGGGGATGATGTGCGCGTCATGCTGACCGACGAACTGGTCTACCGGGCGCGGAATTTTCTGCGCGGTTTTCGGATTGGCCAACGGCAGATTCGGCCCCAGGCGCCAGACCACCTTGCCGCTGTGTTTGTCGATGATCGCGATGAAGTTCGCGTTGCGCGAATCGATCAGCAGGTTGTCCGGATTGAAGCGCTTGTCGCCGGCATCGAACCACTTGTTCGGCCCCACCAGGCTGAGGTTGTTGATGTGCAGGTAATCCGGATTTTCACTGGCGCGAACCAGCTTCAACTGCTCGGCGGTGAAGCCGAATTCGTTCAAGTGATCCGACGCCAGCCACTGCCATTTCACCTCGCCGGCGGGGCTGACTTCATAGATCACATCGTCGATCACCTCGGGCACCTTGAAGCCTTTGACCTTGTGCACCTTGTTCGCCAGCACCACGGTGTTGCCGTTGCTCAGGCGACGCTGATCGTGATGCTGTTGCGCCGCCCCACCGGGGGCCTTGTCGCCCCACTGCCAGACGACTTTGCCATTCCAGTCCAGCTCGCCGACGCTCTGATTGCCGAGGCCATTGCCAGCGGAACCGAGCTTGCCCGGATCCTTTTCGCTCAGTTGCAACAACACATGGCCACGCTCGCCACCGACCAGTTGCGGGTCGATGATCGCCGACGGGAAACCCGACTGCGGCCAGTTCTTCACCTCGTTGCCGTTCATGTCGATCAGGTGCGTCTGCTTGTCGGCACCGCTGAAGATCACATACTGATTGAAGGCCTTGGCCGGGTCGTATCGGGTGACGCCGGTGGGATAAACGCTCGGCGCGGCGAGCGCCCCGGCACTGAGCACTGCGCCGGACAACAACACCGGTAAAGCGGTTTTGATGCGCAACATGATGCAGCTCCTTGAAGGATCGATCAGAAGTCGTAGCGACCGGTGACGCCGAGGGTGCGCGGCGTACCGAGCAGGCCTTCATAGCCGCCGTTGCCGCCGGTCCACAGGGTCGTGTAGTAGGTTTTGTCGAAGGCGTTTTTCAGCCACAGCGAGACGTCCCACTGACCCTGATTGAAATCGCCGCGCAGGCCGGTGGAGAGATTGACCACCGCGTAACTCGGGATCTGGCCGTAGTCGGAATCTTCGACCGTGCCCACCGCTTTGGAGCGGAACGCGTAACTGCCGGTGACGTAAGGTTGCAGACCGTTATCCAGATTCCATTCGTACTTGCCGTTGGCATTGCCGATCCATTTCGAGGCGCCGACCACCTGATGGCCGCTGAGGTCGCAAGAGGCCGGAGCACCCGGTGCCTGGCTGACTTCAGGCGGGCACGGCGCGTCCTTGTAGGAGAGATAGCTGACGTCGTTGTACGAGCCGTTGAAGTTCAGCGTCAGGCCGCGCAGCGGGATCAAGGTGCTTTCGAATTCCACCCCGCGCGAGCGCACCGAGCCGGCGTTGGTCAGGTATTGCACACGGTTGACGTCGTCGTAGGCGTTGGTCTGGTAAGCGTTGACCTGAGTCCAGAACACGTTGGCGTTGAGCTGCAAACGCCGATCCCACAGCGTGCTCTTGAAGCCGAGTTCAGCGTTGTTGGCGCGCTCGGTGCCGATCAGCAGCGAGTCGGCGCCAGCGGTCGGGGCCGAGCCGACCACAAGGTTGACCCCACCGGATTTTTCGCCGTGAGACAAAGTGGCGTAGCCGAGCAGGTCATCGGTGAAGCGATAGCTGAGGTTGAGCAATCCGGACGGGCTGGAGCTGTACTGATTCAGGTCGCCGGAATCGTAGGCACCGGTGCGACCGCGTCGCGCAGTGGCTGCGGCACCCGTGACAGCGGCGCCACCGACCGGCGCGTCACGATTGACCCAGGCGTTCTTCTCTTCATAGGTGCCACGCACCCCGGCGGTGAAATCCAGTCGCGGGGTCAGGTGCCAGGTGCCTTGGGCGAACAGCGCGAAGCTGTCGGTCTTTATGTGGCCACGGCCGACGCTGTTGACGTTGGCCAGCGCGCCCCGTGGCGTGCCGTTCCAGATATCCGCCTGCGGGCCGTAATAGGCGAAGGATTTGTTGTCCAGATCCGAGCCGAAGTAATAAGCGCCGAGGACGTAATCGAAGAACTCGCCCTTGGGCGACGCCAGACGAAATTCCTGGGAATACTGTTTGTCCTCCACCGACACCCCGGCGTTGTAGGTGGCCGGCACATTGAGGCCATCGTCGTTGCGCGGGGTGAAATTCCAGAAGCGGTAGGAGCTGACCGAGGTCAGGGTGAAGTCGCTCGGCAGGGTCCAGTTGGCCTCCACCGATGTGCCGCCCTGATGCACGGTGACGTGCTGGTCGTTGTCCAGATTGACCTTGCGGTGCGAGCCGTTGACCAGCGTCGCGCCGGCAGCGGCGGCGCGGGCCGAGTAGAGATTGACGCCATTGATGGTCGGCCCGGTGTTGTACAGCACGCGGGTGCCGGCGCTGGAATCCTCTTCGTTGTAGTCACCGATCCAGCGCAGGTTGAAATTCTCGTTGGGCTTGAACAGCAGTTGCGCCCGGAAGCCGTCGCGGGAGCCGCCGTTCAGATCATGGCCGTTGAATTCGTTCTTGATGTCACCGTCGCTGCGGGTGCGATAGGCAGAGATGCGTCCGGCCAACTGATCGTTGAGCGGCCCGGAAAGCGTGCCCTTGGTCTGGAAATAACCGTCCTCGCCGACCGACGTTTCGATGCTGCGCTCCGGGGTAAAACTCGGCGCGCGGGTGCTGATGTTGATCACCCCGGCGGTGGTGTTCTTGCCGAACAACGTCCCTTGCGGCCCGCGCAGGACTTCGAGTTGTTCAATGTCCATCAGGTCGAACACCGCCATCCCCGGACGACCCAGGTAAACGTTGTCGATGTACAGCCCGACGCTGCCTTCCAGACCATCGCTGGCCGGGTTGTTGCCCAGGCCCCGGATCGACACGCTGGACTGGCGCGCATGCATGTAGGCGACGTTGACGCTGGGCACCAGTTGCTGCAGATCCTGAATCCGGTAGACCCGCTGCGTCTCCAGAGTCTGGCCGCTGACCACGCTCATTGGTGTCGGCACGTCCTGAGAACTTTCTTCGCGACGGCGGGTGGTGACGGTCACGGTTTCCAGTTGCGAAGTGGCGGTCGCGGTCTTGCCGGCCGGTGCTGGCACAGGGGTTTCCGTTTCAGCGGCGTAGCCGTGGGTCCAGCTGGCACTCCCCGCCAGCAACAGGGCCAGAGGCAGACGTTTGAGCCGTCGTGGCGGCGGCGGTGAAGCGAGGTTCAACGGACTCATGGGACTGCTCCTGGTCAAAAAACACGCAGACATCTTCCGTGCCGCATATTCTTTTAAGTTATTTATTTATGTTTTTACAAAGATTTACTGCATAAGAGATTGCCTTTATAAGGAGTCGACCTAATGCATATCCAATGCATTTCCCGGATATTTTTTATGTGAAAAATGCATATCGACTTGCGCCAGCTCAGACACTTCATCGCCCTTGCCGAACAACGCAGCTTCGTCGCCGGCGCGCAGGCGGTGAACCTGTCGCAGTCGGCGTTCAGCCGCAGCATTCAGGCGCTGGAGCACAGCGTCGGTTGCCAGTTGGTGGATCGCGGACGCAAGGAATTACCGCCGACCAAACAGGGCCAGGTGCTGCTTGAACATGCGCGGCGGCTGGTCAGCGGTGCGCAGCAGATGGCCAACGAGATCAGCCAGTTCAACGGGCTGGAGGCCGGAGAGTTACGCTTCGGTTGCGGCCCGGCGCCGGCGGCGGGATTAATCCCGCGAGCGATCGGCAGCTTCATCGGCCGCTACCCGAAAGCGCGGGTGCATTACCTGGTCGATGACTGGCAGAGCCTGAGCAAAAGACTGCTGAGCGAGGAGTTCGAATTCTTCGTCGCCGACACTCGGCACTTCGAGGCGGACCCGGATTATCTGACCCACCGCTTGCGGCCACGCAAATGGCATTTCTGCTGCCGCGCCGGGCATCCGCTGGGCGCTTTCGAGCGAGTCACGGCAGAGCAACTGATGAGTTATCCACTGGCCGTGAGCATTCGCCCGCCAAACCTGCGCAAGGTCATCGTCGACCTCAGTGGCCGGCCGGATTTCGTCCCGAACGTAGAGTGCGAGAACAGCGCCAGCCTGCTCGGCGTGGTGTTGCGCTCCGATGCGATCGGCATCGTCGGTGCCTATTCGGATGCACTGCATCAAGCCCGGGGTGAGCTGGTGTGCTTGAAGGTCGAAGGGTTGGCGGATGATCTGGAGGAGCTTTACACCCGTTATGGAATCGTCAGCCGCGCCGGATATCGGTTGTCACCGTTGGCCGAGGCGATGATCGAGCAGATCAAGGCGATTGATGCGGTGGATGAAGAAGTGTGTTCACTGGCGAACCTCGCCGTCTGAGCCCATGCGTTTCATGCATGGCAAGCATTCCCCGAATGCACTTGCCGAACACCCTCGCCGAAAGCGAAAAACCTCGCCTGTCTTCCTGACTGGTGAACCCCATGTCCAACCCGCAAAACCCCGTGCGCAACGTGCTGTACATCATGTGCGATCAACTGCGCCGCGATTACCTGTCCTGCTACGGCCACCCGCACCTGCACACGCCAAACATCGATCGCCTGGCTGCGGCCGGCGTGCGCTTTAGCCGTGCCTACACCCAAGGCACGATTTGCGGACCGTCGCGGATGTCGGCCTACACCGGGCGCTATGTCAGCAGCCATCAGGTGGCGTGGAACGCCGTGCCGCTGCCGCTGGAAGAACTGACCATCGGCGATTACCTGAGACCCCACGGCATTCGTACTGCGCTGGTCGGCAAGACCCACGCCACGGCCAACGTGGATGCCTTGCAGCGGTTGGCGATCAACCCTGAAAGCGCCCAGGCCGAAGTGCTGAACGAGGTCGGCTTCGAGCCGTACTTTCGTCACGACGGCATCTTCCCCGACGACCCGCTGTTCGATGACAAACGCGAATCCGCGCCATACACCCACTACCTGCGCGAGCAGGGTTTCGAAGGGCGTAACCCCTGGCATGACTGGGCCAACGCGGCCGAAGGCGACAACGGAGAAATCCTCAGCGGCTGGAAAATGCGCAATGCCCATTTGCCGGCGCGAATTCCCGAGCAACATTCAGAGACTGTCTACACTACAAATCGAGCCATCGACTTCATCGGTGAGCAAGGTGAAAAACCGTGGTTTTTACACCTGTCCTATATCAAACCCCACTGGCCCTACATCGTACCGGCGCCGTACCACACTTTGTACAGTACGAAATCGATTCTCGAACCGGTACGTAATGCCTCTCCAAGCGACCACCCGGTCTATCAGGCCTTTCGCCAGCATGAGGAAAGCCTGAATTTCTCCAAAGATCTGGTACGACTGAACGTGATCCCGACGTACATGGGCCTGGTCAAACAGGTCGATGATCAGTTGGGGCGGCTGTTCGATTTCCTGCAAAGCAACGGCCGCTGGGAGGACACGCTGATCGTGTTCACCAGCGATCACGGCGACTTCCTGGGCGATCACTGGCTGGGTGAGAAGGAGTTTTTGCTGGAGCAGGCGGTGGGCGTTCCATTGATCGTGCGCGACCCGCGTGCGGCGGCGGACATCACACGGGGCACGGTGGACGAACGCCTGGCGGAAACCATCGACGGCGTGCCGACCTTTCTCGAAGCGCTGGGCGTGACGGGCGCCGAGCATCGCCTGGAAGGTCGCTCGCTGATTCCGCTGCTGCACGGTGAAAACCCCGACTGGCGCCGCTATGCGATCAGCGAATACGACTACGCCTTCCAGGCCCCGGCACGGGAGCGACTGGGCCAGCCGATCGACCGTTGCCGCATGACCATGGTGCGCAGCGAGCGCTGGAAATACCTGGCGTATGACGGCTTCCGGCCGCAGCTTTTCGATCTGTTGAATGACCCGCAGGAGCTGCAGGATCTGGGCGCGGACCCGGCGTATGCGGCGGTGCGCGAGGAGCATGCGGGGCATCTGTTCGAGTGGGTGCGCGGGTTGAAGCGGCGCACGACGATCAGTCATCAGGAGATCGATTTGCGCGGGCAGCGGTTTCGTTATGGGGAGCCGGAGACCGAGAAGATGGTGCAGATCGGCGTTTGGTGACAGTGATCGCTCCCCCCGCCGAGGTGCTGATCGTTCCCACGCTCCGCGTGGGAACGCCTCAATGGACGCTCTGCGTCCGCTTTGGGACGCGGAGCGTCCCGGGCTGCATTCCCACGCAGAGCGTGGGAACGATCATTCAAACGCCGACGATTTCTGCGCCTTTGATGGTCTGGCTACGCTGCCCATTCGCCCCGACCGGCACTTCCCCTTTCAGCGTCACCCGACGCACCACCCGATCCTGAGTGCCGTAATCATCAATCGCATAATGCTGCGTCGAGCGGTTATCCCAGATCGCCACATCACCGGCCTTCCAGCGCCAGCGCACGACGTTCTCCTGGCGGATCACATGGCTCTGCAGCAAGCCGAACAGGTGCGCCGAATCGGCCTGGGAATAGCCCTTGATGCGTTTGACGAAATGCCCCAGCAGCAAGCTCTTTTCGCCGCTGATCGGGTGTACACGAACCACCGGATGTTCAGTCTCATAAACGGTCGAGGTGAAGATCTTGCGATAGCGCTCAAGCTTCTCCGCCGACACGTCCGGCTTCACGGCGGCGTAGTCGTATTCGTTGCTGTGCACGGCCACCAGTTTGTCCGCCAGCTCGCGCAACTCGGTCGGCAATTCGTTGTACGCGGTCGCGGTGTTCGCCCACAGCGTGTCGCCGCCGAACGCCGGGGCCACCACCGAGCGCAGAATCGAGGCTTTCGGGTAGGCATCGACGAAGGTCACGTCGGTGTGCCACGAGTTGGCGCGCTGCCCTTCGGCGCCGTCCAGCTCCAGCAGGTAACGGGTGCCCTCGCGGGACGGCACAGTCGGGTGCGCCACCGGCTCGCCGAGCAAATGCGCAAAGGCTTCCTGACGTTGATCGTCGAGCTGGGTCTGCTCGCGAAAGAACACCACCTTGTACTGGATCAGCGCCTGTTGAATGGCTTCAACCGTCGCGGCATCCAGCTCACCGGACAGCTGCACGCCACGGATTTCGGCGCCGATACGGCCGGCCACCGGATGGATGTCCAGCGTGTGGACAGCGGGTTTTACAGCGAGTGCGGCATTGCTCATGGGTAGACCCTCATCGACTGCTTGCGGTTGGACGGCAGCGAAACAACGCTCTATCTATATTCCATTTACATCTAATAGATATTCACATGCTTCGTTGACGGAATAAGAGCTTGCATTTAAAACCTCAAGCAACCTCGTCGCAAATGCCTTCGAGCTATTTTTAGGATGCCGGAAAAGCATATGGATCTTCGCCAGTTGCGCTACTTCATCGCCCTCAACGAACACCGCAGTTTTGTCCGCGCGGCCGACGCCATGGGCATCACTCAACCGGCGTTCAGCCGCAGCATTCAAGGGCTGGAGCAGGAGTTCGGCTGCGTGCTGGTGGATCGCGGCAACAAGGATCTGCGCCCCACGCCCGAAGGCCAGGTGGTGCTGCAACACGCCCTGACCCTGGTGCAAGGCGCGGCGTTGCTCAGCGCCGAGGTGACGCAGATGACCAAGCTCGACGCCGGCGAACTGCACTTCGGTTGCGGCCCGGCGCCAGCGGTGAAACTGGTGCCGGACGCGGTGGCGCAATTCATCAATGCGCACCCGAAAGTGCGCACCTGTTTTCAGGTGGATAACTGGGAAAAGCTCAGCCGCGCCCTGAGCCGCGAGGAGATCGAATTCTTCATCGCCGACATCCGCCATTTCGAGTCCGACCCGAACTTCCAGACCCAGCCGCTGACGCCCAAGCGCGGGGTGTTTTTCTGCCGGCCGGGGCATCCGCTGCTGGCCAAGGAAAGCCTATCGACCAACGACATGTTCGACTACCCGCTGGCGACCACGCTGATCCCGCCAGGCATTCGCAAACTGCTGGCGAATCTCAGCGGACGGATCGACTTTTCGCCGACCATCGAGACCGAGCACTTTCCGGCGCTGGTGAAAGTGGTGCTGCAATCCAACGCGATCGGCGTGGGTACTGAAGAGGCGTTCGTCGAGGACATCGCCCAGGGCTCGCTGGCGCTGCTGCACTGGCGCAATCTGCCGCAGAACCTGGAGAGCATGAATGCGCGGTGCGGGATTGTGAGCCGTACGGGATTTCGGCTGTCACCGGCGGCGCGGGCGATGATCGAGACGTTGGTGGCGGTGGATAAACAGGCGATCAGCGTCGCGGTATGAGGGTCATTCCCACGCCTTGCGCGGGAATGACCACATGACTCATAGCTTTGCAGCCGCCAGTTCAGGCGCCACCCACTCGTTCACCTTGAACGGCTTGCGGATCAGCTTCTGCTGCGCCGCCAGATCCACCTTGCCCTGCAGGTTTTCGAGGAACAGCGGATCCAGTGTCGAAGGGAAGACCTCGCTCAGGTTCTGATCCTTCAGATCCTGGGTCAGGATCACCGGCGGATAGCTCGCCAGCCCCGACACAAGCTGTACATAGGCGTCCTTGTTGCTGTCCTGCGTCAACCACTCCACCGCCTGCTGCTGCGCCTTGAGCAGTTTTGCCACGGCTTCCGGATGCCCATCGACAAACTTGCCAGTTCCCACCAGCACCGACTGCACACTGCCGGCGCCACCGAGATCCTTGGTATTCAGAGGCAACTCGGCCAGGCCTTTGGCCTGCAACGCGGTCAGCCCGGAGCTGCCCCATGACGCATCGATCTGCTTCGCCGCCAGCGCCGCTACCGCTGCGTTGAAATCGAGGTTGATCACCTTCACGTCCTTCTCGCTCAAACCCACGCTGGCCAGCGCCGCATCGAACGACAACTGGGTCGCAGTGCCGCGGAAGATCGCTACGCGCTTGCCTTTGAGATCCTGCAGCGTCTTGATCCCCGAACCCGGCACCACGCCCAGGTATTGCTTCACGCCCCGGGCGCTGGCGCTGAGCAGACGCGTATCCAGACCGTTGGACTTGCCGATGATAGCCGCCAGATCTCCGAGATAGGCCAGGTCCACCTGGCCGTTGGCGAACGCTTCGTTGATCACAGGCCCGGCGCCTTTGAAGAAGCTCCACTGAATCTTGATGCCTTGATCGGCGAAGGCCTTTTCGAAGATCTGCTGATCGCGCAGCACGTCCACGATGCCCCCGCCGCTGTGCTGGGTACCGGCGCTCAGATCAGGCACGGCAATCCTGATTTCCTTGAGCTCGTCGGCCTGGGCAGAGAACGCCAGCAGCCCCGCCAGCGCCGGCGCGGCAAACAGACTGATGACACGTTTGAAAGGAAGGTTCATGGGTGCGGCTCCTGATCACGGCGGGCATTGAGGAGCCGAAAGTAGGCACATTCCGCATCAACGTTTAAATACTTAAAAAGCACATTTTTATAGCTTTAAACGCTAAGCCAGAGTGCACAGGGCCTGTAGATCGATATGCATGCAGAGCATCGAAAATATTCTCCGAATGCATTGGATGCGCATGGGCTGGAGGCCTTAAATGGTCTGGCTTATCTCCCAATAGCATTGAATTGAATTTTTATATATCAAATTTGCATACCGCACTTCCATGAAGGCAGGCCTGCCTGCAACCCGACAACGGAGGTCACCATGGCCCGACAATCCCTGCTCAGCCTGCCGCTGCCCGCACCACCGCTGAAAGCACTGCGCTCATGGCCAAGCCTTGGCCAGCGTGTGCTGCCGTGGCTGCTGCCCCTCTCCCTGTTCGCCCTGTGGTGGCTGGCGGCGCGCAATCAATGGATGAGCGAACAGATCCTGCCCGCGCCGTCACTGGTGTGGAGCAGCGCGATCGAGCTGTCCCAGGGCGAGTTGTGGAGTCATTTGTGGATCAGCCTGCAACGGTTGTTCTGGGGCCTGCTCGCGGGCGTTTCCGCCGGCGCAGTACTCGGCGCGGCGCTGGGCTTCAGCCGCCGCCTCGAACGCCTGATCTTCCCGACGTTCGCCGGCCTGGCCCAGGTGCCCACGCTGGCGTGGATTCCGTTGTTCATGGTGTTTTTCGGCATCGGCGAAACGCTGAAACTGGTGGTGCTGGTCAAAGCCATCGTGGTACCGGTGACCTTGCATACGCTGGTCGGCGTGCGCGATGCGCAACCCAAGCTGCGCGAAGCCGCCGCTGTTTTACGTTTGCCTCCACGACTGTTGATCCGCCGACTGGTGCTGCCCGCCGCCCTCCCGGCGTTCATGGCTGGCGTGCGTCTGGCGCTGGCCGCTGGCTGGACCTCGTTGCTCGCCGTCGAGCTGCTGGCCTCCAGCGAAGGCATCGGTTACCTGATGGTCTGGGCGCGTCAGTTGTTCATGCTCGACATTGTCTTCGTGTGCATCGTAGTGATCGGCCTGATCGGCGTGGCGATGGATCGCGGCATCGGTCTGCTGGACAGGAAACTGGTGCACTGGCCGCACCCGGCCACGGCGGAAATTCGTCGCGGCCCGCGTTATGAAGGCTGGCAGCGCGTGCAGCCGTGGCTGCTGCCACTGGCGCTGTTTGCATTGTGGCAACTGGCGGTCGACCAGCAATGGATCGATGCCAACATTCTGGTCAGCCCATGGGTGGTGCTTGAGGCAACCAAAAACGGATTGCTCGACGGCACGTTGATCTCCGGTATGGCACTGAGCCTGGGCCGCACACTTGGCGGCCTGTTGATTGGCGGCGGTCTCGGCCTCGGGCTGGGTTTGCTGCTGGGTCTGTCACGCACCAGCGAACGCGTGCTCGGCCCGACCCTCGCCGCCCTGCGCCAGATCGCGATTTTCGCCTGGGTGCCGCTGCTCACCGCGTGGTTCGGTCTGGACGAACTGGCGAAATGGGTGTTCGTCGCCCTGGCCGCTTTCTTTCCGTTGTTTGTCGCGACCCAACGCAGCGTCGCCAACCTCTCACCGCAGCTCAACGAAGCCGCGCAGGTGCTGCGCCTGAGCCTCGCCCAACGCCTGCGCCGACTGGTGCTGCCGGGGGCCGCGCCGGGGATTTTCGCCGGCCTGCGCCTGAGCCTGATCTACGCCTGGCTCGGCACCATCGGCGCCGAATACTTCATGCCGTCCAACGGCGGCATCGGCAGCCAGATGATCGGCGCCCAACAACTGCTGCGCATGGACCTGATCATGGCCGGGATGCTGCTGGTCGGCCTCACCGGCGCCCTGCTCAACCTCATTGGCCAACGCCTGGAAATCCGCGCCACCCGCTGGAGACACGCATGAACGCACCGATTGTCAGCTTCAACCATGTAGGCAAATCTTTTGACGTCGACGGTTTCGAACTGGAGGCGATTCGCGAATTCAACCTCGACATCGCCGAGGGCGAATTCGTCGCCATCGTCGGCTCCAGCGGCTGCGGCAAATCCACCTTGCTGCGTTTGCTGGTGGGCCTCGATACGCAGTTTCGCGGGCAGATCACAGTCGATGGCAAAGCCGTCAATGGCATTGGCGGCGAGCGCGGCATCGTGTTTCAGGAACACCGTTTGTTCCCGTGGCTGACGGTGGTGGACAACATTGGCCTGGGCCTGGTCAACGAGCCGCTGAGCGCCGCTGAGAAGCAGCAACGCATCAATGATTTCATCGAGCTTGTGGGTCTGCGCGACTTCACCCGCGCCTACCCGCATCAACTCTCCGGCGGCATGGCCCAGCGCGTGGCGATTGCTCGCGGTCTGGTGGCCAGCCCACGAATCCTGCTGCTCGACGAACCCTTCGGTGCCCTCGACGCGCTCACCCGCCAGCAGATGCAGGACGAACTGCTGGCGATTCGCGAGCGGGCAAAGATCACCACGATTCTGGTCACCCACGATGTCGAGGAAGCGATTTTCCTCGCCGACCGCGTGGTGGTGATGGAACCGCGCCCCGGCCGGATCAAGCGGGTGGTGGACATCGCCCTGCCCCATCCGCGCCAGCGCAGCAGTTTCGACTTCCATCAGCTGCGCGAAGAACTGCTGCATGAACTGACCAGTGACGACCATTACCAACCGAGCGCACCGGTACAGATCCGCGATCTGCCGCTGTCGTTCATTGCCTGCTGAACAGGAGCCTGTTGATGCCGCAACGTCCCAACTTTCTGGTGATCCTGGCCGATGATCTCGGCTTCTCTGACATCGGCGCGTTCGGCGGCGAAATCGCCACGCCGAACCTCGATGCCCTGGCCAACAATGGCCTGCGCCTGACCGATTTTCACACCGCACCGACCTGTTCGCCGACCCGCTCGATGCTGCTCACCGGCACCGATCACCACATCGCCGGCATCGGCACCATGGCCGAAGCGCTGACTCCGGATTTGATCGGCAAACCGGGTTACGAAGGCTATCTCAATGACCGTGTCGTCGCGCTGCCGGAGTTGCTGCGCGAGGCCGGTTACCAGACCTTGATGAGCGGCAAATGGCACCTGGGCCTGACCACCGAACTGGCACCCCACGCCCGTGGCTTCGAGCGCTCGTTCTCGCTGCTACCCGGCGCGGCCAACCACTACGGCTTCGAACCGACCTACGATGAACACACGCCCGGCCTGCTGAAATCCACCCCGGCGCTGTACATCGAGGACGACAGGTTCATCGACGAATTGCCGAAGGATTTCTATTCCTCCGACGCGTTCGGCGACAAGCTGTTGCAGTACCTCAAGGAGCGCGACCAGAGCCGGCCGTTCTTCGCGTACCTGCCGTTCTCCGCGCCGCACTGGCCGTTGCAGGCGCCCGCCGACATCGTCGAAAAATACCGGGGCCGCTACGACGCGGGCCCCGAAGTCTTGCGCCTCGAACGTCTGGAAAAACTCAAGTCGCTGGGGCTGATCGAGCCGGATGTCGAACCGCATCCGCTGATCCAGCTGACCGCGCAATGGGACGCGCTGAGCGATGAACAAAAACGCATTTCCGCCCGGGCGATGGAAGTCTACGCCGCGATGGTCGAGCGCATGGACTGGAACATCGGCCGTGTCGTCGACTACCTGCGCCAGCAAGGCCAGCTCGACAACACCTTCATCCTGTTCATGTCCGACAACGGTGCCGAAGGTGCGCTGCTGGAAGCCTTTCCGAAATTCGGCCCGGAGCTGATGACGTATCTGAGCCAGCATTACGACAACAGCCTCGACAACATCGGCCGCGCCAATTCCTATGTCTGGTACGGGCCGAACTGGGCGCAGGTGGCGACCGCGCCGTCACGCCTGTTCAAGGCGTTCACCACCGAGGGCGGAATTCGCGTTCCGGCGCTGCTGCACTATCCGCAACTGCCGCTGAAGGGACAGATCAGCCATGGTTTCGGCACGGTGATGGACATCACGCCGACCATCCTCGATCTGGCCGGCGTGCGCCATCCGGGCAAGCAATGGCACGGCAAACCGGTGGCGCCGTTGCGCGGGAAATCGTGGCTGGGCTTTTTGTCCGGCGAGACAGCGCAGGTGCATGACGAACACACCGTTACCGGCTGGGAATTGTTCGGGCGCCGGGCGATTCGGCAGGGTCAGTGGAAGGCGGTGTGGATTCCCGGGCCGGTGGGGCCGGCGACCTGGCAGCTTTACGATCTGGGCAGTGATCCGGGGGAGATTCATGACCTGGCGTCGAGTCAGCCGCAAAGGCTTGAAGCGCTGATCGAGCATTGGCAGCGGTATGTGGAGGAGACCGGGGTGATTTTGAGTGAATCGCCGTTTCAGCCGGATTGAGGGGGCTGAAATATTGCCATCGCGAGCAGGCTCGCTCCCACATTGGATCGTATTCACAATTCAATTGTGGGAGCGAGCCTGCTCGCGATGAGAGCGTTGCAATCACCCATCAAGCCTGAGCTGTACGAGCCTCTTCGGCCGATACCTTCACTTGGCGTACAAACCGGTTCGCCCGCCCGAACGTCCCGAAATCATTAAACCGAACCCCCATCTCCCGCATCACCTTATGCGCCACCGGCACCGTCAGCTGGCGAATGTAAAACGGCTCCTTCACCACAAAATGATGAATCCCGTGACTGCTGCCGAAGTTGAAGCAGAACGCCTGCAACGGCCACAGCCACCACGGGTTCAGCACCTGACATTGCTGCAGCACATTGCCCGGTTCCACATCCCCGTAGTAATGCATGTTGGAGCTGATGAAGTGCAGGCAAAACGTGCGCAACACGTTCGGGCCAATGATCACCACGGCGGCGATATCGATCACCTGCATCACTGAAAGCGTGGTCGCCGACCATTCAATCGGCGAGCCCATCAACGAGGCGATCCCGTTGGCGGCATGGAACCCGAGAAACACATACCACGCGCCCCAATGTACTAGCGCCAACGGTGCGTACACCTTCAGCGTGCGCTTGATGATGCTGAACTTGTGCGTCCAGGTCTTGGCCCGCAGCATGCGGATGAACGCTGACATCACGTTGTCCCCGACCATCAGCAACCGCGCAAAACCCCAGGGTTCGCCGTTGGTGATTGCCCGTTCTTCCATGTCGGTTTCAGTGCCGGACACCTTGTGATGATTGAGGTGCAGATGGCGGCGAATCCACGGGTTGATCGTGCTCGGCCGCGCCAGCCACACCAGGCCCATCATCAGGTTGTGCGGCACCCGCTGTTTGCGGAAATACATGCTGTGGATCAGGTCGTGCTCAAGCTCATGGGTCAGCGAAGCGAAGAACGCGTTGAGCAACAGGCACGCCCACCACGCCAGGTGCCCGCTGATATACAGCGCCGCCGAACCGATCATTCCGACCAGGGCAAAGGCGAGAATCCCGGCGCCGAGTGCATCCTGATGCTTGAGAATCGGGCAGCGCTCGCGCAGCTCCACGCCCTTGGCCAGCACCACTTCGCGAATATGCGCTGATCGCTGGGCAGCATTGTGTCGCTGGGGACTTGCAGAAGTACGGTCCATGCTTCCATCCTCTGGTTATTGATGTTCGCATCCTGCCCCGCGCGGACTCCAAACGCGGTAGCCGAGAACGCCAACCTGTTGACCGGAAGCGCCAATCAGCATGAAGGAACCGACTTCTCTCGCCAGCTGGACCCGCGCCCTGCGCAAGCAACTCGACGCGCTGGGGCTGGACAGCACTGCCCTGTGCCGGCAGGCCGGGCTCGATCCGCAACTGATGGACGACCCGAACGCCCGCTATCCGTTGTCCGCCACCACACGCCTGTGGGAAATCGCGGTGCAGGTCAGCGGCGATCCGGCAATCGGCTTGCGGGTGTCGCGGTTCGTCAGCCCCACCACCTTTCACGCACTGGGCTATGCGTTAGTGGCCAGCGGCAGCCTGCGGGAAGTGTTCGAGCGGATCGTCCGTTATCACCAAGTAGTCAGCGACGCGCTGGAACTGGAGCTGACCCGCACCGAGGACCGCTACCGCTTTCGCCTGAAAATCCCGGCCGGCAATCCGGCGCCCGCCTTCGAAGCCATCGACGCCTTTGCCGCCATCTACGTACGCACCTGCCGCAATCGCCTGGGCCGCGACTACGCGCCACTGGCGGTGTACCTGCGTCGCCCGGAACCGGTCGATGCGCATCAATGGCACAAGGTGTTCCGCTCGCCGGTGCACTTTTGCGCCGAAGAAGACCGGATCGAATTCGCCCTCACCGACTTCGACAGCCACCTGGACGACGCCAACCCGGAACTGGCCGAGCACAACGAAGCGGTGCTCAAACGCACCCTCGCCCAGCTCAAACCGCTGACCTGGGAGCGCAAGGTGCGCGACGCCATCGAAGAACAACTGCCCGAAGGCGAACCCAGCGCCGAACGCATCGCCCAAGCCCTGCACCTGAGCCTGCGCAGCCTGCAACGGCATCTGGCAGACGAGGGTTGTCGCTTCGACACCCTGCTGAATGAAAGCCGCGAAAACCTCGCGCTGCTGCACCTGCGCGATCCGCAATGCTCGCTGAGCGAGGTCAGTTACCTGTTGGGATTTGCCGACACCAGCAGCTTCAGCCGTGCGTTCAAACGCTGGACCGGAATGACGCCGGGGCAGTTTCGGGATCAGTTGCGCTGAGCGCAAATGGGTCGCTCAACCCTTGGTCAGACTGCGCTCAATCCCGGATTCCCACTGCTCGATCAT
This sequence comes from Pseudomonas sp. GW456-12-1-14-TSB6, assembly GCF_059424205.1. Taxonomy (NCBI): domain Bacteria; kingdom Pseudomonadati; phylum Pseudomonadota; class Gammaproteobacteria; order Pseudomonadales; family Pseudomonadaceae; genus Pseudomonas; species Pseudomonas sp. GW456-12-1-14-TSB6. The sequence goes on along the minus strand of NZ_JBWKZE010000004.1, from coordinate 92,971 downwards.
TGCCGTACCTACCTCGGCGAACGCCTGATGGGTTCGGCAATGCTCAAGCATTTCCGCCATCGCCGTCTGCATGCCATGAACAACCTGCTGCAGTAGTTCATTGCACCGGCCTTCAGTGAGATTGCACGCCGTACGGCCGAAGCGCATCAGCGCCTTGTACTTGGGCCATGCCTTCGACCCGCCCAACAGCAAGGCCAGGCTGTCGTTCCTGATGTAAACCGATGTGGTGATGATGTCGTAAGCCGGGGCTAGCCGGATCGAAGCCTGCGCGCCGCAATGGTCATACAGCACACCGAAGTTCTTCAGATGCGCATCGCCGTTTTTCAGTCCCGCTGACAGCGCCACGATCTTGAAAAAAGCTTCCAGCGCCTGACTCAACAGCGCAGGAGAAACAAAGGCTTTGATCTGTCGGGCAGCGCCTTCGTAAGAACCATCGTATTTGGCTCTGGAAGGCCAGCCATTGAGTACGCAAAAGTCCTCGAAACCCAGATAGCCATGCTCAGTCAGGTCAAAACGCTCGACCACCAGAAACTTGCCCTGCTCACTCAATTCAAACTTTGGCACTTCAAGTCCGCTAAGCGCTGCGGCGCGCATACAGAAGTATTCGTTGGTCGCCAGCTCGGGAAACTCTTCGGGACGGAAGGCTTTGACCAGATGTGTGGAGCCTCGGTGAATCGGGTAAAGAGCGGCTGTCACACCATCGCGTACCAGCACCTTAGGCTGCACGCCTGAAACACCGGAATACTGGCCATGTTTGTGCAACAGATCGTCAAACAAACCATGAACGCCGTCATGTATCAAAAGATCGGACAATAACGTTTCGGGCTGATGATCTGTGAACGATTCGCAGGCTACTGCCAGCCGTCCTAGCTGACTTGAACCCACTATTGCCAGCAACGCAAAAGCATCGAAGCCACGAACTGCTTCGCCGAAGCGTCGAATCAATTCATCGCGCAATGCCCCTTCTGGCAAATTCATCTCGAAAATCGGATGAACACCTCGCTCCCAGCCGTAGTTTTCCATCCGAGCTGACATCGTTAGCGAAACAGCATTCTCAGCGTTCACGCCCTCACAGTATCTGAACACGCTCTCCATGCCGGACTGCCCACGAACGAGTGTCCCTACGGAGCTATCAGCGACGGTGATTTCCAAACCCCGAATCAAATCAATCATGAGAATTCACCCTCCTCGGTGCATCAAGAGGGAAACCAAGCTCAAAAACTGTTCCCTTAACTTCACTACTCACCCGCACCCGCCCCCCATGCAACTGCATGATCGACTGCACGATTGCCAGTCCCAATCCGCCGGAGTCTCCTGGCTCCGCGCGGGACGGGTCGACGCGGTAGAAGCGGTCGAACAGTTTGCCCAGATGTTCATCCGCGATAACCGGACCAAGGTTGTGGACCTGCAACCAGCACATGCCTGGCTCATCGCGTCGGCGCAGGCTGATGACCGAATCGGCGTCGGCATGGCGTACGGCGTTGGCCAACAGGTTGCCCAAGGCGCGTTGCAGCAGTTGCTGATCCGCCAGCAATTCTCCGCTGAACGTGTTTTCCAGACGGATTCCCCGGTCATCCGCCAGGGCTTCGAAGTAGTCGCATAACTCATCGCCGATTTCGTGCAACTTCAGCGTGCGCAGATCGAGTGCTCGCTCAGCCTGCTCGGCGCGAGCGAGAAACATCAGGTTCTCGGCCATGCGCTTGAGCCGTTCGAACTCTTCCATGTTCGACGCCAGCACTTCCTGATACTCGGTGCTGCTGCGCGGGTAATTCAGTGCCTGGCCGTTGCTGGCGAGCAAGGTGTGCAACGGCGTGCGGATTTCGTGGGCGAGGTCGGCGGAAAACTGTGAGAGGCGCTGGAAGCCGTCGTCCAGCCGCACCAGCATGCCGTTCAGCGCGTGCACCGGTTCCAGCAATTCCGCTGGCGTGCCGGCGGTAGGAACGCGTTGGTCGAGGCTGCGCAGGTCGATGCCGCGCAGCGCTTCACTCAGCTTGCGCAGAGGCCGCAAGCCTCGGCGCAACAGCACCAGGCCCAGCGTGAAAGCGAGCACGGCACCAAGGCCGACGGCCAGGTACAAGCGCAGGCGATAGCTGCCGAGCATCTGCTCGCGCTCGCTCAAGACCTTGCCGGCGATAACGGTCAGCGCTTCGCCGTTCGGCCCTTGGGCCTGACCTGACAGCAGGGCCAGCTCGACACCGTCCGCCGCCTGCCAGGTCAGCACATCACGGCGTTGCGGCGGCTGATCCCGGGGGATGGCCTGCACGGGCGGCAGTGCGCGCTGGCGAGGGTTGATCGTGATCACATTCGAGCCGTCCGCGCGTTGCACCAGCAGCAGACTGTCGAGGTTGCCCAGCATGTTCTGGTACAGCCGTGGCCGCGCCTGCAGGGCGTCGAGGCTGTCGCTGTCGGCGAGCAGCGCGCGCACCTGTTCCAGGCGACCGAGTAACGCCATGTCGTCGCGCCAGGCGATTTCCGAGGCCAGCGAGCGATACAGGAACACGCCAATCGCGCTGAGTACCAACGCACAGACAGCAGCGAACGCCAGGGCCAGGCGCCAGGCGATGGATCTAGCGCGCATCGTCGGGCGCTTCGAGTTGATAGCCGACCCCGCGCACGGTGTGGATCAGTTTGGGCATGTATGGATCATCGACTTTCGAACGCAGCCGACGCACCGCGACTTCGACCATGTTGGTGTCGCTGTCGAAATTCAGGTTCCACACCTGCGAAGCGATCAGCGTGCGCGACAGCACTTCACCCTGACGGCTGGCGAGCAAATGCAGGAGGGCGAATTCCTTGTTAGTCAGGGCGATGCGCTGGCCGCCCCGGCTGACCCGGCGACGCAATACGTCGATTTCCAAGTCGGCGATGTTGTACGACTCGGCTTCACGCAGCGGTCCGCGCCGCAACAACGTGCGCACCCGCGCCAGCAATTCGGCGAAGGCGAACGGCTTGAGCAAATAGTCATCGGCCCCCAGTTCGAGACCGCGCACGCGGTCTTCGATGGCATCCTTCGCCGTCAGGAACAGCACCGGCGTGGCGCCGCGCTGGCGGATCAGCTGGAGCAATTGCCAGCCGTTGAGGCCCGGCAGCATCACGTCGAGGATGATCAGGTCATATTCCTGCTGCTCAATAAAGTAGCGCCCGTCGAGGCCATTCAGCGCCACGTCCACGGCAAAACCCGACTCACCCAGCCCTTTGGCGATGAAGTTCGCGGTTTTGGCTTCATCTTCTACGACCAGCAAACGCATGGCACACCTCGATTGATCAGAGACACAGGCTAGGCCCCTTCGGCGACGTTGCCCATTACAAACTTGTAATCCGACTGACGAGGTTTCGACGGGGACCGGCGGATAAGGTGGTGGCCTTCGCTTCAGGAGCCTGTCCATGACCGCTAAATATTTGATCGCCAGCCTGGCAATCAGCTTCGGCACCGCCGCAATCGCCGCGCCTGAGCTGCCCCATCACGCCGACCTCGATCTGAAAACCGCACGGCTGCTGGCCGACGCGGCACTGGAAAACTGCACCGCCACGGTGTCGGTGCTCGACCGTGGCGGCAATCTGCTGGTGACCTTGCGTGGCGACGGTATCGGCCCGCACAACACCGCCGCCAGCCAACGCAAGGCCTACACCGCGCTATCGACGAAAACCCCGACTCGATTGTTCGCCGAGCGCGCCCGCAACAACCCGGAAACCGCCAACCTCAACACGCTGGACGAGTTGCTGTTGCTCGGTGGCGGCATCCCGCTGTTCGCTGGCAAGGAACTGGTCGGCGCCATGGGCGTGGCCGGTTCCGGCGGCGGCGAGCAAGACGAGAACTGCGCGATCAAGGCTGCCGACATCGTCGGCCTTTCCATCAACCGTATTTGAACCCAGGAGCATCACCATGACCCCACTGCGCATGACTTTCACCGCGCTTGGCCTGAGCGCTTTTTCGAGCCTGGCGCTGGCCGCCGGCAACCCGCTGAGCGTACACGTACTCAATCTGGAAAACGGCCTGCCGTCGCCGGGCATCAACGTGACGCTGGAACGCCACGTGGGCCAGGACTGGCAGCCGCTGGCGCAGGGCACCACCAATGAACAGGGGCGGATCGCCGAACTGTTCCCGGCGAACAAACCGTTCGAGGCGGGTGAATATCGAGTGGTGTTCAAGACCGGCGAGTACTTCGAGAAGACGAAGCACGAGACGTTTTTCCCGGAGATTCCGGTGATCTTTAAAGTGAAGCAGACGGATCAGCACTACCACATTCCGCTGCTGCTGAGCCCTTATGGCTTCTCCACTTATCGCGGTTCGTAAAAACAACATCGATCCAATGTGGGAGCGGGCAAGCCCGCTCCCACAGGGAAACCCGTGTTCTTCAGAGGGTCGCCAGCGCGCGCAGTCGCACAGCGTCGAGGATTTCGATCTCGCCATAACTCAAGCCGATAATCCCCTGCCCCTGCAACTCCTTGAGGATCTGGTTGGTGGTCTGCCGCGACAGCGACAGCATCGACGCCAACTGCTCCTGAGGCAGTTGCAGCACGCGGCGCGGCGGGTCCAGTTCGCCATAGCCCTCGGCGATCATCAGCAAGCGATGAGCCAGACGTGCCGGGGCCGGCAGCAGGCTCAGCTGTTCGAGGTTGATGAAGGTCAGGCGCAGCTTGTGGCTCATCAACAGAGCGAGATGCCGCCAATAAACAGGTTGCTCGTCGAGCAGTTGCAGCAGTGTGGCCTGGGGAATGTTCAGCAGCGTGCAAGGCCCGACCGCGTAGGCATCGTGGGTGCGGGGCTGGCCGTCGAACAGACAGATTTCGCCGAACCAGTGCGGCGCCTCCACCAGACTCAGCAACGCCTCCTTGCCCTGCTCGCTGACCGCGCCGATGCGTACCGCGCCATCGAGCACCGCGTACAGCCCGCACGGCGCATCTCCGCGCTTGAACAAGCGCTGCCCCGCCGCCAGCCGCCGCTCCCGGGCCGCCGCCAGCAGACTATCCTGAAAGGACGAGGGCAGATGACTGAACCATTGCCCGGTCAGCAGGCGCTCACGCCAGACCTTATCCATGCGTTCTCCGAAAGATTGTCGCCTGCCTGACAGAGCGAGCCGTGAACCCGGGGCATGATTCGATCACCCTACAGGAGGAACAACAATGAAAAGCCTCGTCGATCATTTGAGTCAATACGCCGCTTACCACCGTGACCCGCGCAATATCGCCAGCCACTTTATCGGGATTCCGCTGATTGTGGTGGCGGTGGCCGTGCTGTTGTCGCGGCCGGAATGGTCGGTGGGCGGATTGTGGATTTCCCCGGCGGTGATCGCTGCCCTTGCTTCGGCGTGGTTTTACCTGCGTCTGGAGCTGAAGCTCGGGGTTCTGATGACCGTGTTGATGGGGCTGTCGGTCTGGGCCGGGCATGCCCTGGCGCAGCAGAGCACCATGGTCTGGCTCAGCAGCGGTCTGGCGATGTTCGTGATTGGCTGGGTGATCCAGTTTGTCGGGCACCACTACGAAGGGCGCAAACCGGCGTTCGTCGATGACGTGAGCGGACTGATTGTCGGGCCGCTGTTTGTGGTGGCGGAACTGGCGTTCATGCTCGGGATGCGGCATGAGCTGAAAGAGCAGATCGAGGCGCGGGCGGGTGTGGTGCGGGTCAGTCCGCATCGCGCGGCTGTCTGAACCACTGCCCGGCTCGCTCGTTCCCACGCTCTGCGTGGGAATGAATCCCGTGACGCTCCGCGTCACAGTGGACGCGGAGCGTCCATAGCGGCGTTCCCACGCAGAGCGTGGGAACGAGCGAGATCAAAGGCTGGCGACTTTCTGCCAGACCTTCGGCTTGAAGAACAACGTCTCCCCCTTGGCCAACCCGGTCAGGCTGTCGTGGTCTTTCACCACTTCCGCCTCGATCAGATCAGCCTGGCCCTCAACCTTCAACGTCACCCGCGTGGTCGCACCCAGCGGCCGGATATCGCGGACTTCAGCGGCGTGGTGATCCTCCAGTTCATGCCGCGACAGCGACACTTCGTGCGGGCGGAACAGCACGTGGTTGTCATCGCCCAGATGCAGACGGTTCGAGTCGCCGAGGAAGTGATAGACGAAATCGCTGGCCGGGTTTTCGTAGACGTCGCCCGGTGAGCCGATCTGCTCGATCACACCCTTGTTCATCACCACGATGCGGTCAGCCACTTCCATCGCCTCTTCCTGGTCGTGGGTCACGAACACCGAGGTCAGGTTGATGTCTTCGTGCAGGCGCGCCAGCCAGCGGCGCAGCTCTTTACGCACCTTGGCGTCGAGGGCGCCGAACGGCTCATCGAGCAGCAGCACTTTCGGCTCTACCGCCAGGGCGCGGGCCAGGGCGATACGCTGACGCTGGCCGCCGGACAGTTGCTCCGGATAACGATCCGACAGCCAGTCCAGTTGCACCATGTTCAGCAGCTCGTGAACCTTGGTCGCGATCTGGCTTTCGTTCGGGCGCTGGTTTTTCGGTTTCATGCGCAGGCCGAACGCGACGTTGTCGAACACGGTCATGTGGCGGAACAGGGCGTAGTGCTGGAACACGAAACCGACGTTGCGATCCCGCACGTCATGGCCGGACACGTCTTCGCCGTGGAACACGATGTTGCCGTTATCCGGGGTTTCCAGACCGGCAATGATGCGCAGCAAGGTGGTCTTGCCGCAGCCGGACGGGCCGAGCAGCGCCACCAGTTCACCGCTGTGGATGTCCAGGCTGATGTTGTCCAGCGCCTTGAACGCATTGAAATTCTTGCTGACGTTACGCACTTCGATCGACATGAATTATTCCTCCGCGGCGCTGGCGCGCAGGCGGTTGATACGGTTTTCGCTCCACTGCTTGAGCAGCAGGATGAAGAGCGCCAGGATCAGCAACAGGCTCGCCACGGCGAACGCGGCCACGTGGTTGTATTCGTTGTAGAGGATCTCGACGTGCAGCGGCAAGGTGTTGGTCACCCCGCGAATGTGCCCGGAAACCACCGACACCGCACCGAACTCACCCATGGCCCGCGCAGTACACAGCACCACGCCATAGATCAGGCCCCATTTGATGTTGGGGACGGTCACATGCCAGAACATCTGCCAGCCATTGGCGCCGAGCAGGCGCGCGGCTTCCTCTTCCTGAGTGCCTTGTTCCTGCATCAGCGGGATCAGTTCACGGGCCACAAACGGCACGGTGACGAAGATCGTCGCCAGCACGATGCCCGGCAGGGCGAAGACGATCTGGATGTCGTGATCCTGCAGCCACGGCCCGAACAGGCCCTGGGCGCCGAACATCAACACGTAGACCAGACCGGCGATCACCGGTGATACCGAGAACGGCAGGTCGATCAGCGTCACCAGCATGCTCTTGCCGCGGAACGAGTACTTGCTCACGCACCACGCGGCGCTGACACCGAACACCAGGTTCAGCGGCACCGACACCAGCACCGCGATCACGGTGAGTTTCAGCGCCGACAAGGCATCCGGTTCAAAGATCGCAGTGAAGAACGCGCCGAGGCCGTTCTTCAAACCCTGCGACACCACGATGAACAGCGGCAGCAGCAGAAACAGGAAGAAAATCAGCCAGCCGAGGCCGATCAGGATTCTGCGCGAAGTGGCGCTGCCACGGCGGGCGGCGTTGGCCGAGGAAGCGGCCGCAATAGACGATTGGGACATGGTTCGCGCCTCCTTATGGGGTTTCGATGCGCCGCTGCAGCAAGTTGATCAGCAGCAACAGGACGAAGGAAACCACCAGCATCAACACGCCGATGGAGGTAGCGCCGGTGTAATCGTACTGGTCGAGCTTGACCATGATCAGCAGCGGCAGGATCTCGGTTTTCATCGGCATGTTGCCGGCGATGAATATCACCGAACCGTACTCGCCGACGCCACGGGCGAACGCCAGGGCGAAACCGGTCAGCCAGGCCGGCAACAGCGCCGGCAGCAGAATGTGGCGGAACACCTGCAACGGCTTGGCACCGAGGCATGCGGCCGCTTCTTCGACTTCACGCGGGATGTCGGCCAGCACCGGCTGCACCGTGCGCACCACGAACGGCAAGGTCACGAAGGTCAGCGCCAAAGTAATCCCGAGCGGGGTGTAGGCGATCTTGAAACCGAGGTCGGCGGCGAACTGCCCGACCAGTCCGGTCGGGGTGTACAGCGCCGTCAGCGCAATACCGGCCACGGCGGTCGGCAGGGCGAACGGCAGATCGATCATCGCGTCGATGACCTTGCGCCCGGGGAACGTGTAGCGCACCAGCACCCAGGCCAGCAACGTGCCGATGATGCCGTTGATGATCGCGGCGCACAGCGCGGTGCCGAAGCTCAGCTTCAATGCGGCGAGCACGCGGGGCGCGGAGATGATCGTCCAGAACTGATCCCAGGTGAGTTGGGCGGCGTGGACGAACATCGCCGCCAGCGGGATTAGCACAATCAGGCTGAGGTACACCAAGGTGTAGCCCAGCGTCAGCCCGAAGCCGGGTATGACGGGGGAGATACGACGCGACATAAAAGTCCTTGGTTTGAGAACGCACAAAGCCCCGACGGTTAAATCGGGGCTCGTTTATGACCTATTTCAGATTACTGCGCCTGATAGATCTGGTCGAACACGCCACCGTCGTTGAAGAATTTCGGCTGTGCGGTTTTCCAGCCGCCGAAGTCCTTGTCGATGGTCACCAGCTCCAGTTTCGGGAACTGCTGGGCGTACTTGGCGGCCACGTCCTTGTCACGCGGACGGTAGAAGTTCTTCGCCGCGATTTCCTGGCCGGCCGGGCTGTACAGGTGCTTGAGGTAGGCTTCGGCGATCTGCTCGTTGCCCTTCTTCTCGGCGTTCTTGTCGACCACAGCCACCGGTGGTTCGGCGAGGATCGACAGCGAAGGCACGACGATGTCGAACTTGTCCTTGCCGCCGTCTTCTTTCAGCGCCAGGAAGGCTTCGTTTTCCCAGGCCAGCAACACGTCACCCTGACCGTTGTTGACGAAGGTGATGGTCGAGCCACGGGCGCCGGTGTCCAGAACCGGTACGTGTTTGAACAGGGTTTGTACGTATTCCTTGGCTTTGGCTTCGTTGCCGCCGTTGGCTTTCAGGCCGTAGGCCCACGCCGCGAGGAAGTTCCAGCGCGCACCGCCGGAGGTTTTCGGGTTCGGGGTGATCACCGAGACGTCATTCTTGATCAGATCGCCCCAGTCCTTGATGCCTTTCGGGTTGCCCTTGCGCACCAGGAACACGATGGTCGAGGTGTAAGGAGTGCTGGCGTCCGGCAGACGCTTCTGCCAGTCGGCCGGCAGGGTCTTGCCGAGCTTGGCGATTTCGTCGATGTCGCCGGCCAGGGCCAGGGTCACGACGTCGGCGCGCAGACCGTCGATCACCGCACGGCCCTGCTTGCCCGAACCGCCGTGGGATTGCTGGATTTTCACGGTGTCGCCGGCGTGCTCCGACTGCCAGTACTTAACGAACTCGGCGTTGTAATCCTGATACAGCTCGCGCGTCGGGTCATACGACACGTTGAGCAGTTCGTAATCCTTGGCAACCGCGGAACCGGCAAACACAGCACTGGCCAGGGCGGCCAAAGCGTAACGGCGAATCGACGACATGGTGAAAGCTCCTGGAATTCTTGGTGGTGGCTTTTTCTTATGGATTGCGAAAATCGGGTTGCCTGTAAAGATCACCGCCTGCGCCCACTCTTGCATTGATCCCCGGCAAGAGCGGGCGCAGGCTGGAATCTTTCTGGATTCAGCTCGGTTTGTTGCCCGGTTGCTGCAAGCGGAATTTCTCTTTGCGTTCGATCTGGACCACCTGGGCGTTATGCACAGTGATTTCCACCGCGCCGAAACGCAGGTCGCGCAAGGCGCTCTGGATTTCGCGCAAAATGGTGCTTTCGTCCTGACCGTCAACGCTACGCAGGGATGCGCTCATGGTGCTGCTCCTTTGTATGGGATATGCCTGGCAGTGGGCGGCACTGCGTTCGGCGTGGGAGCAATATAAGAGAGCTTTGGATATTCTTAAAAAGACTATTTAAGAATGTTTATATAACTGGAAAACATTATGTGATGCAGCAAGGGTTTGCGGCGGATTTGCCCGCCGGCAAACCCGCCGTACGCCGTCATCAACCGATCAAGGGCGCCCGGTTCCAGTCGATTTGCGCTTCCGGGACCGGCCGCCCAAACCAGTAGCCCTGCCCCAGATCACAGGCCTGCTCCAGCAGGAACGCGGCCTGTTCCACCTGCTCGATGCCCTCGGCATGCACCTGCATGCCCATGCTGCGGGCCAGGGCGATGATCACCCGGACGATCGCCGCATCGTCCTCGTCCCACGGCAGGCCGGCGACGAAACCCTGATCGATCTTGAGCTTCTGCACCGGCAGGCGCTTGAGCCGCAGCAACGACGAATAACCGGTGCCGAAGTCATCGATGGCCAGACGAATGCCCAGCTCGCGCAAACGATGCATCTGTTCCAGCGCGACTTCCGGATCGTCCATCACCGCGCTTTCGGTGACTTCCAGCTCCAGATAGGCCGGATCCAGGCCGGTCTCGTGCAGCACCTGCGCCACCTGCTGATACAACTCGCGGCGAGCAAATAACCGCGAGGACACGTTCACCGCGACAAACGACAGCACCACCCCGGCCTGCTGCCATTGGCACATCTGCCGGCAGGCCTGCTGCATGACCCAGGCGTCGATTTCCGAGATCAGCCCGGTACGCTCGGCAATCGGGATGAACTCCGCCGGCGACACCAGGCCCCGCTGCGGATGCTCCCAACGCACCAGCGCCTCGACGCCGATCAGGCGACTGGTTTGCAGGTCGTGCACCGGTTGGTAGTAGACCCGCAGTTCCTGCTGCTCCAGCGCGCGGCGCAACTCGAAGGCGATTTCGACCCGCTGCTGGGCGTGAGCCGTGAGCTCTTCGGTGTACAGCGCGTAGCCATTGCGGCCGCTGCTCTTGGCCTTGAACAGCGCCGCATCGGCGTTGCGCAACAGCTGTTCGGCACTCAGTGCATCGCTGGGAAACAGGCTGATGCCGAGGCTGGCGTTGATGAACAGTTCATGGCCGTCGAGGCAGAACGGCTCCTTGAGCGCATCGAGAATACGCTGAGCCAGCGCTGCCGCCTGTGCCGGCTGTGGACAACTTTCCAGCAGAACCGCGAATTCATCGCCGCCCAGCCGCGCCAGGGTGATGCCCGGCCCGAACAACGCCTGCAAACGCGCCGCGACCGCCTTGAGCAAACGGTCACCGATGGTGTGGCCGAGGCTGTCGTTGATCAGTTTGAAATGGTCCAGATCGATCATCAGCAGCGCGCAGCCGCGCTTGTGGGTCTGCGCCGATGCCAGCGCCTGTTCGGCGCGGTCGCTGAACAGCAGGCGGTTGGGCAGGTCGGTCAGCGGATCGTGGTGGGCCAGGTGCTTGAGTTCGTGCTCGGAATCCTTGATCGCGCTGATGTCGGAAAACACCGCGACGTAATGGCTGAGCCGGTTGTCATCGTCACGAATGACCCGGATCGTCTGCCATTGCGGGTAGATTTCACCGCTCTTGCGCCGGTTCCAGATCTCGCCGCTCCATTCGTCCCGCGCCTGTAAAGAAGCGAACATCGCTTGATAGAACCCCGGCGGATGATGCCCGGACTTGAACAGGCTGGGCTGCTGGCCGATGACTTCATCGCGCTGATAACCGGTGATTTCCATGAACGCGCGATTGACGTGCACGATCAGCCCCTGCCGGTCCGTGACCAGCACGCCTTCGCGGGTGCAATCGAATACCGCAGCGGCCTGACGCAGGCGTTCGCGATCTGCCTGGCGTTCACGCAATCGGGCGCCGATGCCCAGGCATTCGAACAGCCGCGCCCGGGCCAGGAAGATCAACCCGGCGCTGAGCGCCACGAACAGGTAGCCGTTGATCAGTTGCCAGCGCAGCAACTCGTCAGAGCTATCGAAGAAACTGTTCAATAAATAACCAGTACCTTGCAGCCAGACCACGGCAAGGACCAGGTAAAGCAGCGCTGCACGCAAGGCATCGCGGTATGTGGCAGACATTCGGCCGTCCATGTCCCTACAAAAATGTCGGGATTATAGGTCAAGAAACATCCAGCCATCTCTTATCTGAAAGGGCGACTGGTTTTATCTGTGTGCTTGGTGATAATGCAACGGCTGTTTTTTTCTTTATCGAGGGCCCTATAGCCTATGTGGTACGAAGGTTTTCTTGGCTTGTCGGCCTGGTCGCTGGTCGCCGTCACCCTGGTGATGACCCACGTGACGATCGTTGCCGTCACGGTCTACTTGCACCGCTACTCGGCCCATCGCTCCCTGGAGCTGAATGCCGGCCTGAAGCATTTCTTCCGTTTCTGGCTGTGGCTGACCACGGCGCAGAACACCCGTGAGTGGACTGCCATCCACCGCAAACACCACGCCAAATGCGAAACCGAAGACGACCCGCACAGCCCGGTCGTCAAGGGTCTTTCCACCGTCCTGCGCAAAGGTGCCGAGCTGTACCGCGAAGAAGCGCAGAACCCGGAAACCCTGCGCATCTACGGCAAGAACTGCCCCGAAGACTGGATCGAGCGCAACCTCTACAGCCGCTACCGGCTGCTGGGCGTGGCGATCATGGCCGTCGTCGACCTGCTGCTGTTCGGCACCATCGGCATCACCATCTGGGCGATCCAGATGATGTGGATCCCGGTCTGGGCGGCCGGTGTGGTAAACGGTCTGGGCCATGCCGTCGGCTACCGCAACTTCGAATGCCGCGACGCGGCGACCAATCTGGTGCCTTGGGGCATCCTGATCGGCGGCGAAGAACTGCACAACAACCATCACACCTACCCCAACTCGGCCAAGCTGTCGGTCAAGAAGTGGGAGTTCGACCTCGGCTGGGCCTGGATCCAGGTCTTCAGCTTCCTGCGTCTGGCCAAGGTCCAGCGGGTCGCGCCGATCGCCCACCGCGTCGAAGGCAAGGGCAGCCTGGACATGGACACCGCCATGGCGATCCTCAACAACCGCTTCCAGATCATGGCCCAGTACCGCAAGCTGGTGATCGGCCCGCTGGTCAAGCAGGAACTGGCCAAGGTCGATCATTCGGTACGCCACCAGTTCCATCGCGCCAAGCGTCTGCTGTCGCGGGAAACCAGCCTGCTGGAAGATCGCCACCACGCGCGCATCCAGAACATGCTCGAGCACAGCCAGGCGCTGAAGGTAATCTACGAGAAACGTCTGGCCCTGCAGCAGATCTGGGTCAAGACCAGCGCAAATGGCCACGACATGCTCGCCGCCATCAAGGAATGGGTACACGAGGCCGAGGCCAGCGGCATCCAGTCCCTGCGCGAATTCGCTGACCAGTTGAAAACCTACTCGCTGCGCCCTGTCGCCGCCTGAGTGCCGTTGATCGGTGCGCCCGGTTCCCGTGCGCACCCTTCGGAACTTCACCGTCGATCCCCTATCTCAAAGACACTTCGCCACCCCCGGCGGGTTTTCCCGTGGCCGTTGTCGATTGATCGGCACGCCCTTTGAGATTCGTGTCGATGGTCAACAACAATCAAAAAGACTCATCCCCTCCCCAGTGGCCCGAGGCCGCGCAAACCCTGATGGCATTGATGCACGCCCAGGGCGAAGTCGCCCGGCTCAGCGAACGCGAGCAGCTGTTCAGTTCGCTGCTGGTCAGCGTCAACGCCGTGCTTTGGGCCTTCAACTGGGAAACCCGTCAGGTGTTGTACGTCAGCCCCGCTTACGAGCGGATCTTCGGTCGTTCCGCGGGCCTGTTGCTGGCCGACTACAACCAGTGGCGCGACAGCATCTACCCGGATGATCTGGAATACGCCGAACGCAGCCTCGCCGAAGTGCTGCACAAAGGCGCCGTGGAAGACCGCGAATACCGGATCATCGCCGCCGACGGCCAGGTTCGCTGGGTCAGCGACAAGTGCTTCATCAATCGTCAGGACGAACCGGGGCAACCGGTGATCATCGTCGGCATCGCCGAAGACATCACCGACAAGAAGCAGATGGAAACCGAACTGCAACGCCTGGCCACCACCGACGTGCTGACCCAGAGCAGCAATCGCCGGCACTTCTTCGAATGCGCCCACCGGGAATTTGAACAAGCCCGCCTGCAAGGCGCGCAAATGGCGTTCCTGCTGCTGGACATCGATGACTTCAAAGTGATCAACGACACCTACGGCCACCCGGAGGGCGACAACGTGCTGCAACGGATCGCCGAATGCGGGCGAGCATCATTGCGCCGGGGAGACCTGTTCGGGCGGATTGGCGGTGAGGAATTCGCTGCGGTTTTCCCGGGCTGTGCGCCGGACATGGCGATGCAGGTGGCCGAACGGCTGCAACGGGAAATCCAGCGGCTGAGTTTCAATCACGGTGAACAGACGTTCGGTATCACCGTCAGCCAGGGCCTGACCAGCCTCACCCCGGATGACGAAAGCCTCGACACCCTGTTCGCCCGCGCAGACGCGGCGATGTACGAGGCCAAACGGCAGGGCAAGAACCGGATCATTTCCGCCTGATTCAAGAGCGGATGCGCAATCAAGCCGCTATTTGCGCATCCGCATCAGCTCCGGCAAGCCGATTTTGAGCAAGCGCGCCGTGCGGCTCTTTGCCAGTTCCTCAACGCCTTCATGCTCGGTCAGCCGCGCCATCTGCGCCGCCATGTTCATCACCAGTGCCTCGCGGGAATACACCCCGCCACCGAGCTGGTAGACCGAGGCAATCAGCTCGCGCAGTTCCAGCGGCAAACGCCAGCGAGTGCGCAGCGCCGAGCCATACGCCGCACCGAATTCGGCCAGCGCATCGCCGACTTCCTCCAGCTCATCCAGCTCGCCGCCGGCCTGCTTCCACTCCTGCAGACAACGCAACAACGCCAGATCACCGAGGCGGTGGAGCATCCCGGCGCAATAGCAGCGCTCCTGATCCAGATCGAGCAGCCGCGCCAGCGTGCGGGCGTACTCGGCGGTGTGCAGCGACAGGCCCCAATAGCGCTCGGCGTAGTCGGCCAGACACGGGTCGCTGAGCCGGGCGCTGCGCTTGAGTGCCAGGCCAAGGATCAGGTTCATGCTTTGCCCGGTGCCCAGACGATGCAGCGCCTGCGCCAGGGTCTGCACTGGCGCGCCATGGTGCTGGGCGGCGCTGTTGGCGGCGGCAATCAACACGGCGGTGATCTGCGGGTCGGTGCGAATTTCCTCTTCCAGCAGCTTCAGATCCAGCCCGTTGGGATTGAGGCTGCGCTTGACCGCCACCTGCACGTCGGTCATCAGCGGCGCGCCGTCGGCCTGCTCGCGGCGACGTTCGAGGAATACCGAGAGGGTCATGCCCGGCGCCAGCGCCGGTACTTCGCAGAACACTTCCTCACCGGCGTTCAGCAGCAGCCCCTGCAAACGCTCGGTCAGGCTATCCATGTTCAGGGGTTTGGCCAGGTAGGCAGTCGGCGCCAGCGGCAAGGCTTCGCGCACGCTGGCGCTGTCGTTGCGACTGCTCATCAGAATGAACGGCAGCGGCGGGTTGCGTTTGCGCTGGCGCACGCTGCGCAACACGTTCAAGCCATCGACGCCGGGCAACTCCCAGTCGACGATCGCCAGGTCATAGGGCACTTCGCTGAGCAGCGTCATTGCCTCCTGGCCATCGGCGCACAGATCCAGCCGCGCGTCGCAACGCACATTCAGCAACACTTGTTTGAGCAGGTCACGAGACCACGGGTCGGCCTCGGCAATCAGGACTCTTGGTACAGCGGGTAAATCGACGGCCGTCATGCTCGCCCTCCCTTGCAATGCTTGAACCTTAGCCAATGCTGGCGTTTCGGTACAACCCGAAAACCGCGCAGGTGTTTCTCCCGGCATGAAAAAACCCGCCGAAGCGGGTTTTTTGTCGATCCGATCACACGGTGCTGCGGATTACAGCTCCGAGAAGCACTCTTCGATGATCGCCAGGCCTTTGTCCAGTTGCTCGTCCGGCGAGGTCAGCGGTACCAGGACGCGCAGCACGTTGCCGTAGGTGCCGCAGGACAGCAGGATCAGGCCCTTGTCACGCGCCTTGGCCACGACAGCAGCAACGGCGGTCGGGTTTGGCTTGTGGCTGTCGCCGTTTTCGAACAGCTCGACCGCGATCATGGCGCCCAGGGCACGGACTTCGCCGATCACCGGGTACTTGGCCTGGATGGCTTTCAGGCCGGTGACCAGACGCTCGCCGACAGCCTTGCAGCGGTCCAGCAGTTTTTCTTCTTCGAACACTTCCATCACGGCCAGGGCCGCGGCGCAAGCGATCGGGCTACCGGCGTAGGTGCCGCCCAGGCCGCCTGGCGCGATGGCGTCCATGTATTCGGCCTTGCCGCAGACACCGGCCAGCGGGAAGCCGCCAGCGATGGATTTGGCGAAAGTGGTCAGGTCGGCAGCAACGCCCATCTGTTCCATGGCGAAGAACGTGCCGGTACGGCCAGCGCCGGTCTGCACTTCGTCAGCGATCAGCAGGATGCCGTGCTGGTCGCACAGGGCGCGCAGACGCTTCATGAACTCTTTCGGTGCGACGTAGAAACCACCTTCACCCTGCACAGGCTCGATGATGATCGCGGCGATGTCTTTCGGCTCGGCGTCGTTCTTGAAGATGCGCTCGATGGAAGCGATCGAGTCGTCGATGCTCACGCCGTGCAGTTCGTTCGGGTACAGCGCGCGGAAGATGCCGCCTGGCATCAGGCCCATGCCGGCCGAGTAAGGCACGACTTTACCGGTCAGGCCCAGGGTCATCATGGTGCGACCGTGGTAAGCGCCGGTGAAGGCGATCACGCCAGCGCGGCCAGTGGCAGCACGGGCGATCTTCACGGCGTTTTCAACGGCTTCGGAACCAGTGGTCACCAGCAGGGTTTTCTTGGCGAAGTCGCCCGGTACGCGAGCGTTGATTTTCTCGCACAGCTCGACGTACGGCTCGTAAGCCAGCACCTGGAAGCAGGTGTGGGTCAGCTTGTTCAGCTGCTCGGTCACGGCGGCGATGATTTTCGGGTGCACGTGGCCGGTGTTCAGTACAGCGATACCGCCGGCGAAGTCGATGAATTCACGACCTTCAACGTCGGTCACGGTCGCGTTCTTCGCGGACTCGGCGAAGATCGGGTGAATCTGGCCAACACCACGTGGAACAGCTGCGGTACGACGGGCCATCAGTTCAGCGTTAGTCTTGCTCATTGCAGTCCTCATTCGCCGCTCATCGGGCGGCGTGGTTCAAGGATAAAGCGGGAGGAATCGGCGGTGGCAGCATGCGATGATCGACTGCCACGGCGTTCCCGGCCGCAGAGAAAATTCCGGTTTGAAACGACGCAAAGGGACAGCGCTCTCGTGCCCTTTGCGTTTACAGCGATCTTCTACCGAGGCTTAGATGCCCAGGCAGAGGTATTTGATTTCCAGGTAATCTTCGATGCCGTACTTGGAGCCTTCACGGCCCAGGCCCGAGGCCTTGATGCCGCCGAACGGCGCGACTTCGTTGGAGATCAGCCCGGTGTTGACGCCGACCATGCCGTATTCCAGGGCTTCAGCCACACGGAACACACGGCCCAGGTCGCGAGCGTAGAAGTACGAAGCCAGACCGAACTCGGTGTCGTTCGACATCGCGATCACTTCGGCTTCGTCTTTGAAGCGGAACAGCGGCGCCAGCGGACCGAAGGTTTCTTCCTTGGCCACCGCCGCGTCTTTCGGCACGTTGGTCAGGATGGTCGGCTCGAAGAAGTTGCCTTCCATCGGCTTGCCGCCGGCCAGAACGGTTGCACCTTTGCTCACGGCGTCAGCAATGTGCTCTTGCACCTTGGCCACGGCTTTCTCGTCGATCAGCGGGCCGGTGGTGGTGCCGTCGTCCAGACCGTTGCCGATCTTCAGCTTGGCGACTGCCACTTTCAGCTTCTCGGCGAACGCGTCGTAGACCGAATCCTGAATGTACAGACGGTTGGCGCAGACGCAGGTCTGGCCGTTGTTGCGGTACTTGGAAATGATCGCGCCTTCGACGGCCTTATCCAGGTCCGCGTCGTCGAACACGATGAACGGCGCGTTGCCGCCCAGTTCCAGGGAGACTTTCTTGATGTCCTTGGCGCATTCCGACATCAGCTGACGACCGATTTCGGTCGAGCCGGTGAAGGACAGTTTGCGCACGATCGGGTTGCTGGTCAGCTCGCTGCCGATATCGCCGGCGCTGCCGGAGACCACGCTGAACACACCTTTAGGGATGCCGGCGCGCTGGGCCAGTTCGGCCAGAGCGAATGCGGAGAACGGCGTTTGCGAAGCCGGCTTGAGCACCATGGTGCAACCGGCGGCCAGCGCAGGACCTGCCTTACGGGTGATCATCGCCGCCGGGAAGTTCCACGGGGTGATGGCAGCGGTCACGCCGATCGGTTGTTTGATCACGATCAGGCGCTTGTCCGGCTGGTGGCCCGGAATCACGTCGCCGTAAATGCGCTTGGCTTCTTCGGCGAACCACTCGATGAACGAAGCGGCGTAAACGATTTCGCCCTTGGCTTCGGCCAGTGGTTTGCCTTGTTCGAGGGTCATCAGGCGAGCGAGGTCATCCTGGTTCTCGATCATCAGTTCGAACCAGCGACGCAGTTTGCCTGCACGCTCCTTGGCGGTCAGTGCACGCCAGGCCGGAAGCGCCTTGTCGGCGGCTTCGATGGCGCGGCGGGTTTCGGCAGCGCCCATCTTCGGCACGGTGCCCAGAATCTCGCCAGTGGCCGGGTTGTTGACCTTGATCGTCTGACCGTTGTCCGCGTCGACCCATGCGCCATCGATGAAGGCTTGCTGGCGGAACAACTGGGTGTCTTTAAGCTGCATGTCGGCTTTCCTTAACAGCACCGCGCAAGGCGCGGAGCAAAATTATGATTGTAGAAAGGCGCCTCGCAAGGCTGCCGTCAGGGAAATCATTCACCGGGCTGGCACAAAAATAGCGCACGACTCAAAACGCGTGCGGCTCAGCACCTGGATAAGGAGCGTTTGAAATCTCAAACGAATCCTAGGTTCAAAGGGGTTGGAGGACAATAGGGCGTTCGAAAAAAAGAACAAAAACGCCGCAATTGCTGAACATTTCAGATCAACGTACCAACAGCCCCGATCGCAGGGAAACCATAGAACAGCCTCCCCAAAGCGCCAAGCGAGCCTTTTGCAGGACGTTACAGCTTTATGGAATGCAGGGTTTTCCAACCGACACTTGCACTGACAATCCACGCCAAAACCCGGCATGGACGCCCCGAGCCGACCTAGGTATGATGTCGCCCGCTGCACCAGTAGCTCAGCTGGATAGAGTACTGCCCTCCGAAGGCAGGGGTCGTGGGTTCGAATCCCGCCTGGTGCGCCATGAACAAAACGAAAAAGCCCCGGACTGCAAGGTCCGGGGCTTTTTTGTGCCTGCTGGCTGGCGACTCACTCCGTCGTCCAGTCAAACTCGTCGTATTCATCATCGTCTTCATCGTCCTCGATCAAGTCATCATCGAGAACGTCTTCCTCCAGATCCTCTTCGGCCTGCTTGGCCAGAAGAAACTCCTTGCGACTCTCCGTCACTGCCCGCCGCAGTTCCTCACCCTTCACCGGGCAGTTGAGCATTTGGGCGATGCGGTCGATTTTTTGGGCCACGGCATCCTCCAGCGCATCGGCAATGACCCGATAGTGCGCGTTTTTGCGGGTCAATGCCAAATGGCGGATGGCTGATACGGTCAGTTCTTGCGGATTTTTTCCAGTCGCAGGTCGAGATTCACGTTCGGGTAGCGCTTGTGCAGGTTGTTGAACAGGCTGTCGGCCGCTTGCGACTGGCCGGACTCGCGCAGGCGCAGGACCTCGCGCAGTTGCGCGTCGAGACCGTTGACTGGGGCGGCGGCGCGCTTACTGACCTTGGCTTCGTCCGCCGTGTCGGCGCTGATCGATTCGCTCTGCATCGGCGCGGCCATTTCCGCCATCGGCGCGGGAGCTGGCGCGGAAAGCCCGCCAGCGGGGGCCGACAACGATCGGGCCTCCTGGCGGGCCACGGGCGCGGCCGGTTTCGCGGCGGGGGCGAAATCGTATTGAGCGGCGGGCTCCGGCGCGCGCTGCACCAGCGACAGCATCAGCGCGATGCCGACCAGGCTGGCGAAAACCACCTGGTAGCGCGGTGTCTGGCAGGCCTTGAGCCAGCGTTGCCACAGGCTCTGCCTTGGCGCCGGGGTTTCACGGTGGGCGGCGTTTAGGATCAGCGCATCGAGATGCGCCGGCGGCTCGGCGTTGTGCTGTTCGCGCACATGCTTGAGCACTTGCTCTTCGGGTGTCAGGCGGGTATCCGTCATGTCAGTACCTCCTCGGCCAGCAGCCGACGCAGTTTTTGCTGGGCGTAGCGCAAGCGGCTCTTGACGGTTTCCAGCGGTGTTTCGGTGAGGCTGGCGATTTGCGCCAGGTCGAGGTCGCCATGGGCGCGCAGCAGGAACACTTCGCGCTGGTCGGCGGGCAAGGATTGCAGGGCGCTCTCCAGGCGCTGGCTGTCGCGGCTGAGGTTGAGCAATTGTTCGGGATCGGAGGCGTCGTCGCTGACGGCGTGGAATTGCTCGTCATAGCTGTCATGCAGCGGTTGCCGGGCGCCGTGTTTGCGCCAGTGGTCGATCAGGCGATTGCGGGCAATCTGGAACAACCATGTACGAAAGGTCGCCCGGCCTTGTGGCTGACTGGCACTGCGGATCAGGCTCAGCCAAGTCTCCTGGAAAACCTCGTCGGCCAGTTCCGGTTTGCCGCTCAAACCGAGCAGAAACCGGTAAAGACTCTGCCGATGACGAGCGTACAGGATCTCGAACGCCTTGCCGTCACCCTCGCGATACCGGGCCAGCAGCGATTCGTCGCTGCTGGCCTCAAGGCTGTCGGCGGAGGTAAACAGCTGTGTGATAAAGCCTTTAAGGCGGCTCACTATTCAATCCGTCGCTCGGTGGACATTGCGTTGGAGGCCGTGGACGTGCGCAAGCTCTGCGCCAGCTCCACCAACTGCACGAACTCGTTGCGCAGGCCGAAGCGGTCATCGCCGCGTGCACCTCGGGCCAGGGCTTCGGTGTCCTTGAGGCTGAATTCGCCGGTGTAGCGGCCGTCCTTGAGTTGCTGGGAAAACGCGGCGACGGCGGCGGCGAAACGCAGATCCTCACTGGCCGGCGCCACCTGACTGGCAATCGGCCGCTCGATCAGCAGACTTTTCCCACCCTCAGGCCTTTGATATCGCACGCGCAGCATGGCCAATTCTCCTTTCTTCTCGGAAACAACCGCGTCGGTTTTTCCGTAACGCAGCGGCTCCAGCCAGCCCTGCTCGCCTGTCGGGACAATTTCATACAACGCCGTCACCGTATGGCCTGCACCGATTTCACCGGCATCGACCTTGTCGTTGCTGAAATCCTCACGCTTCAGTGCGCGGTTTTCGTAACCGAGCAGCCGGTATTCGCTGACCTGCGCCGGATTGAACTCAACCTGCAACTTGACGTTTTTCGCCACCACGGCGAGGGTCGAACCGAGTTGATCCACCAGCACCTTGCGCGCTTCTCGCAGGTTGTCGATGTAGGCGTAGTTGCCGTCACCGGCATCGGCCAGTTGTTCCATCAGGTGTTCATTGTAGTTATCCACACCGAAACCCAGGGTAGTCAGGGAAATCCCGGTCTTGCGTTTATCCACAGCCATTTGTTTCAGGCTGTCGAAGTCGCTGATGCCGACGTTGAAGTCGCCGTCGGTGGCCAACAGGATGCGGTTGATGCCGTTGGGGATGAACGCCTGCTGCGCCATCTGATAAGCCAACTCGATACCTGAAGCGCCAGCGGTCGAGCCACCGGCGGTCAACTGTTCGATGGCTGTGCGAATTTTCGCCTTTTCCCGTCCGGAAGTCGGCTCCAGCACCACTCTGGATTCGCCGGCATACACCACCAGCGAAACCCGATCCTGCTCGCGCAATTGATCGACCAGCAACTTCAGGGTGCTTTTGACCCGCGGCAAGCCTTCAGGGCGGTCCATCGAGCCGGACACATCCACCAGAAATACCAGATTGGCCGGGGCCAGTTCCGCCACCGCGCGATCGGAGGCCTTGATGCCGATGCGCAGCAAGCGGGTGTGCGGGTTCCACGGTGAGGCAGCCAGTTCGGTGGTCACGCCGAAGGGCGAGCCATCGCTCGGCAGTGCGTAGTCGTAGGGAAAGTAATTGACCATCTCTTCCAGCCGCACCGCGCCTTCCGGCGGCAGTCGACCCTGATTGAGCAGCCGCCGCACATTGGCGTAGGCGCCAGTGTCGACATCGGCGCTAAAGGTCGAGACCGGAGTTTCGGCGACGCTGTGGATCGGGTTGTCGGCCAGCTTGGCGTACTGCTCGCGTTGTTCGTCACGATAGCCTTGTGGATAACTTTCACTGGCCGGCATCGGTGCAAAACTGGCGATCGGCGCCGCCAGTGCACTGCGCTTGGCCATCGCGCTATCGGCCATCACCGCTTCAGGTTGCACGGAAGATTTCAGTTCGGTCTGCGCCGGAGGCGGCGCGACGGTGGTTTCCGGGCTGGAGGAAACGCCGCAACCGGCAACCACCAGCAACACACTGGCAGCAAGGGGGCGCAGAAGCGTCGAAGGAAGGGACATGGGGGCTGACCTCGGGGAAGAATTGATCCATTCATCCCCTGAGACGGGCAGCCCTTTGCGTTCGGGTTAAACCTCGCCGAAATTTTTTTCAGCGGTGATAGCGCCGCACCGCACTGCTGTTGCGCAGCACGTGGCCTTTGATTTTTTCCATCAACTGGGCGCGGGTCAGGCCGGCAGGCAAGGCGTCCGGGGCCAGATCCAGGGCATAGATCTGGATGATGTAATGGTGCGCGCTGTCGCCCACCGGCGGGCACGGGCCGATGTAGCTGGTGGTGCCTTTGCTGTTGGTGCCACCGACACCTTCAAGGGCCGATTTGGCTCCGACACCCGCCGGAATCTGCCGGGTCGTGGCCTTGATGCCGTAGTGAATCCAGTGATCGACGCCCGAGCCTTTCTGGCCGTCCGGATCGTGCATGACGATGGCGTAGCTCAGGGTTCCGGCCGGGCCGGCATTCCAGCTCAGGGCCGGCGACTGGTTCTTGCCGCCGCAGCCGGCCGCATCGCTGGCCGCCGCCGAGGTGAACAGGCGGTTATCCGACACGCCGGGAATGCTGAGGGTGAAACGCTCCTGGGCCTGCGCCGGAAACTGCACGCAAAGGGCGACGGCAACGGCCGCCAGCCAAGGGTTGAGAGAGGTCAATCGGGTCATTCCGGGAGCACCTTGTGCAGTTGGGCCTTCGTCGGCCTGCAAACTATAGCCGTACCGTTCGTGCCGTGGCAGTGGCAAATGGCTGAACCTCGCAATGCGGCCCAAACTCGTAAGAGAAATGCCTGTGAGGAGCACGACCATGACCCTGCACCGTGTCGCCCGTTTCGCCGATGTGCCTGAAGACCGTGGGCTGGAGGTGCAGATCGGCGACTGCAAGATCGTCCTGCTGCGCGCCGCCGGCCAGTTGCGCGCCTTTCAGGGGCAATGCCCGCACGCCGGCGCGCCGCTGGCGGAAGGTGCGTTGTGCCACGGCCGGCTGATCTGCCCGTGGCACAAGGCAGCCTTTCGCGCCGAAGATGGCGCGTTGTGCGAGCCTCCGGCGCTGGACAGCCTCAAGCGCTATCCGCTGGAACTGCGCGGCGACGAGGTGTGGGTCGATGACCAGCCGCTGCCGGATCCGCACACCCCGCCGCAGGACGATCCGCGCACCTTTGTGATCGTCGGCGCCGGTGCCGGGGGAACGGCCTGCGCCGCCGCCCTGCGGGAAAAAGGCTTCGGCGGGCGAATCGTGCTGATCGACCGCGAGCCGGACGCCGGCTACGACCGCACGGTGCTGAGCAAATTCGTGCTGTCCGGGGAAATGCCGTCAGCGGAAACCCCGCCGCTGCGCGATGACGATTTTTACCACGAACAGCACATCAACCGGGTTTCAGGCGAGGTCACCGGGCTCGATGCCGATACCAAAACCCTTCACCTGAGCGATGGCCGCACACTGCATTACAGCGCGGCGGTGCTGGCCACCGGCGCGACGCCCAACGCATTGGAGTTACCCGGCGCCGACCTGCCCCAGGTGTTTGTCCTGCGCTCAAGAACCCAGGCGCAATCCATCATGGACGCCGCCCAACCGGGCCAGCGCGCGGTGATCATTGGTGACAGCTTCATTGCCCTTGAATGTGCTTCAGCCTTGCGCCAACACGGTCTCGAGGTGACGGTGCTGGCCCGTCACGCGATTCCCTTCGCGGCGCAATTCGGTGAAGCCGTCGGCAAGGCGATCCGGGCGCTGCATGAAGAACACGGCGTCAAATTCATCACTGATCACGAAGCCAGGGAGATCACTGGGGACGGCAAGGTCGAGGCGGTGTTGCTCGACAACGGCCTGCGCCTGTCGGCGGATCTGGTGTTGGCGGGAATCGGCGTACATCCGGCCACCGAAGCCTTCGGCGACCTGCCGCGCGAGGACGATCAATCACTGTTGGTCGATGCCGGCCTGCGCGTGGCTGACGACCTGTGGGCGATTGGCGATATCGCCACCTTCCCGTTGAACGGCAAACCACAACGCATCGAACACTGGCGCCTGGCCCAGCAGCACGCGCGGATCGCCGCCGCCAACCTGCTCGGTGGCGACGAGCATTACCTCGACGTGCCGTATTTCTGGACCTGGCATTTCGGCCGCAACTACGACTATCTCGGTCACGCCGAGCAGTGGGACGCAGTGGAATTCATCGGCGAACCCGAACAGCCGCCATTTATCGGGCTGTTCGGGAGCAAGGGCGTGGTGGTGGCGGCGGTGGCCTGCGAAGAGGAACGAGCGATGGCCCTGCTCGCCGAACGCATGAAACAGCCGCTGCCGATGGATGAAGCCTGGCGGCTGATTCGCGCCGTCAGGTGATCCGGTTCAGCGGCTCGCGGTTGTCGTCGTCCTCGGCGTGCAGAAATATCACCCGAGGATGCTCGAGTGGCGCCAGCGGTGGTGGCAGCTCTTGCGGCTGAACCGGCCACAGATGCGGCACCACTTGGCTGACGTCGCCGTCCTGATCGTTGTGGATGGTCATCACGCCCGGCCCGCGCAGTTTCTGAAAGCGCTCGTCGCACAATTTGAAGCTGCGGCTCAGCCCTTCATCGTCGACCACCGGGGACGGCAGGCGGCGCTGGGCGAAGCTTCGGCTCTTGCGTTGCTGATAGCGCGCCCAGCCGATCAGGATCACCGCGTTGACCAGCGCCACCCACAGGTAAATCTGCAAGGTGCCAAGGGCTTCGAACGCCGAATTGTCGATGCGCGGCCCGCCTTCGTGGGTCTCGATCAGCGGCCATAGACCGCGCGCCAGCAGATACAGCAGGCCGATCCAGGCCAGCACGGTGAAGAACGCATCGACCACCACCAGAAACGGCCGTTGGCGGGTTCGGATGATTTTCATTTGATAACCTCCTCTTCATCGTCCCCGAGCGGCTTGATACCCCGGTCGGGACTGACCCAGCGCGCACGCTTCTGGTGTTGGCCGAACAAGACTTTGGGGAAACTGACCAGCGTGGTCAGCAGGCTGACGAACCAGAACGCAATCGGATACCAGACCACCCAGAACATGGTCTTGCCCAGGCCCGGCTCGTAACGACGGTCAATGATGATGCTGACCGCGAACTGCACCAGGCAGACAAACGCCAGCAGCAGACCGGTGAACGCCGGGGGCATCAGGTGATCGACCGCAATCGCTTCAGGCATGACCACGAACTTGCCGACGGCCCAGAAGATCACCGACAACAGGAAGGTGAACGCCCAACCGGTCGACAGGCAGTATTCGAACAGCAGCGGCCACAGGTAACGGTGACGGTATTGCCAGATCCCGCGAATGTTCTTGAACAGCACCTCGGCGCCGCCCTGGGCCCAACGCAGGCGCTGCTTCCACAGACCGCGCAGGGTTTCCGGCATCAGGATCCAGCACAGGGCACGGGGCTCGTAGAAAATGCTCCAGTGATCCAGTTGCAGCTTCCAGCTGATGTCGATGTCTTCGGTGATCATGTCCGGGCTCCAGTAGCCAACCCGGTTCAGCGCCGTGCGGCGGAACGCGACGATCACACCCGACACCGTAAAGATCCGCCCGAACACCCGCTGGGTGCGCTTGATCAGCCCGATGATCGACGAGAACTCGCCGACCTGAACCCGCCCGACCAGGGTCGAACGTGTGCGGATCCGTGGGTTGCCGGTCACCGCACCCAGTCGTGCGTTGTCGAGCATCGGCGCCACAAGGTAAGCGGCGGTGTTCGGCGCCAGCAGCGCGTCACCGTCGATGCACACCAAGTATTCGCTGCGCGCAGCGATGGCGCCCATGCGCAGGGCCACGGCCTTGCCCTGGTTTTCCGCCAGGTGCAGCACGCGCAGCCGTGGATCTTCCTTAGCCAGTGCATCCAGCACTTGCGCGGTGTTGTCCTTGGAGCCGTCGTTGATCGCGATGACTTCGATGTTCGGGTAGTGCTGCGCCAGCGCCGCGTGGATGGTGTCGGCGGCGTTGTCGCCCTCGTTGTAGCAAGGGATCAGGATCGAAATCAGCGGTTCGCCTTCCAGCGGTGGCGGCAGGGTGTCGTCCTTCCACGGCCAGTGCCGCTCCCAGTGCAGCCAGAAATACAGGCCGCCGGAAATCCACAACCCGGACATGAACAGCGGGTAGAAGAACACGAAGTCCATCAGGAATTGCCCGGTGACCAGAAAGATCAGCCCCAGCGGGACGCCGAGGACGATCGCCAGAACAAGCAGGGCCAGCAGTCTATCCAGCATGTCATGGGTTCCATTTGTTGGAGAGCGCAGGCCGCACGGTTTTCAGGTCCGGCAGGTTCTCGAGAAAGTTGTCCGGGTAGTAGCCGAAACTGGTGGCGCCCTGACGCTTGAGGCGGCTCATCCAGTCGGCCAGTTGCGCGCCGTCGATGTCGGTCTGGTCCTTTTTCGTCCAGTCCCGGGCCTGCAATTCGAACACCGTGCGATTCAGCGCACCGGGGCGCTGTTTGATCTTCGCCACCAATTCTTCGAGCCACGGGCCGGACTGCGCATACGTCTGTTTTTCCATGAGCGGCATGGCCATCGGCGCCGTCCAGTCGTAAGTCCCGAGGAAGTCGTCGAGGTTCTGCGCGAACCACGCTTCGCTGTGCGGGTTGAGCACCGGCTCGGCGAAGATGTTGCGCGCGGTGAGCACTTGCGGGCCACGAATCGCGCGCACCTTGGCGGTCAGTTCGTTGGTGAAGTCGATCAGGTAGCGGCTCTTGAAGCGCGTCCAGCGCTGCATCTCGGCCGGATCGTCACGCAGAGCGGCGATCGAGCCCGGCAAGCCGTTCGCGACATAAGCCTCCAGCGCCTGAGGGCCGGCGTCTTCGAAGTCCGAAAGCACCGCGTCGTCGTGGTAAAGAATGCCGTCGACCGAAGTCAGGCGTGCCACGTCTTCGTAGATCTCGCCGATGATCCGCCGCACTTCGGGATCGAACGGCGACAGGCGTTTGTATTGATCCGGGTCGACCGCGGTCGCGCCGGTCTTCGGATCCCAGCGCGTCACCCGTGGCAGCTTCGAATCCAGCTCGAAACTCAGCACCGGCATCCACGCGAAAACCTTCACGTGAGCCCGGGTACGCAGTTGCCAGGCGACGCGGTCGAACAGGTCGGCGCGCATCGGCAGATGACGGTTGGGGAAGTACAACGAATGCACCAGCCCATCGCCCTTCGGATCGGCGAAGGCTTGCAGGAACACAGTGTTGGCGCCCATGTCAGCCATGCGCTGGATCAGTTTGCCGAGGTTGATTTCCTGCTGCGCCGGGTCCGGGTCGTAGACGTTGTCCAGATCGACGTGGACCACGCGCATGGTGAAATCCGATTGCACGCCGACCACGCTATTGGCGAAGTGCTCGCCGTCAGGGTCGGAAGCCACCAGGAAACGCGGCCCGCTCATCAGGTTGTCGAGGGCATCGAGGCCGTCATCGAGGGTCAGGGCCATTTCATAGCCTTCTTCGCTGACCACGGTCAGCGACGTGCCGTCCGCCGTGCCATAAGGCCAGACCCAGATGCGCGGTTTTTTACCGGTGTTCTTGCGGATCTTCTCCGAGATCGCCTGCACGTCAGCGCGGATCCGCGCCTGGAAATCGGCCTCGGATTCGTAGCGCTTGCTCACCGGATCGTAGCGGCGGGTCGCGGCCGCCGGCTGCAGGTTGCCTTGCGGGTTGGCGAGAATGCCTTTGTGATTGGCATCGGTGTGAGCGGCGATTTCCACCAGACCCGATTGCGAGATTTCCCGCACCTGAGCCCAGGTCAGGAAGTCGGAGCGCGCACGCGGTGTACCGGCGAAATCCACCGGCTGGTTCAGCGGCGTGTCGATCCAGGTGCCGACCGGCGCCAGCAGCGCATGCCAGTTGTAGGCGCGCAACACCGGCAACACGCGGGTGTAGAAGCTTGAGTAACCGTCGTCGAAGCTGAGCAGGATCGCCTTGGGCGGCAGTTCCGGCCCGCCTTTGCGCGCGGCCATGATCTGGTCGACCGTCACCGGTTTGTAGTTGTTTTCCCGCAGCCAGGCGAGTTGCTCAAGCAGGCGCTCGGTGCGCACCGCCACCACCGCCTGATCGGGGTCACGATCTTCGACGTCATGGTAGGCAATGCCCAGCACGTGGTTTTTCGGCCAGGGCTTTTCATTGGCTGCCAGCGGTCGCTCGGACGGCGGCACGAAGGCCGGGGCTTGCTGGGCGCAGGCGCTGACCAGCAGCACTCCCAGCAGAAGGAAGAAACGCGAAATCAAAGGCATCTTCAAACTCTTCTAGAAGCGGAAAGTGAGGTCGACGAGCAGACGCAGATCGGTTTCCCGGTCACCGTCGTAGGGCCGGTTGATCACGCTGAACAAACCGCCCACCTCGAACACGTCGTTCCAGGCGTAGCGCTGGCCGTAACCGAGCAATGCCATGCCGCCGGTGCCGTGATCACGCTGGCTGTAAGTGCCCGCTCCGGCCTGGAACTGCTGGCTCCAGGCGGTTTCGTAGCGGTGGTACAGCACGTGATTGACGTTGAGCAGCGGCATGACGCTGAAGTCCGACTTCGGGTTGAAGTACGGCACGTCATCGGACTTGGAGTTGTGGCTGGTGCCCACTTCCAGGCCCGCATCGACTTGCAGGTTCGGCGCGCTGTAGACGCCCTCTTTGCCGGTCAGCAAGGCTTCGACGCGGTTGTTGCCGTCACTGAAGTGCGACGGGCTGACCGCCAGCCGCCACTCACGGCTCTCATTGGCGCGCCAGCGGATGAAACCGCTGCCGCCGTTGGCCTTGATGTCGCTGTTCAATGCCCGCAGCGGGGTTTCGGCCGAGAGGTATTCAAGGCTGCCGCCGTATTGCCAGTGATCGTTGATATCCCGGGCAATCGCCAGACGCGCGCCCTGCTTGTCGCCGAAACCGTAGGAATGATTCGATACTTCGGCTTCGAGGGTCATGTCGCGGGTGCGACGCTCCAGGCCGACACGCTGGAAGCGGTGGTGGCCGGTGCCTTCGGCAAAATCGCCGGTGGCGTATCCGGCCCCGGCGAACACTCGCCAGTCTTCATCGATCGGCGGGCTGTAGAGGGTGGTCTGGATGCCGAAATCCCGGCTGCCGGTGACCGCGCCGGCATCGCCACCGCTGCCACCGTTGGCCTTGCCGCCATAGGCCTCGACGCGCAGCTCGGACATGTCGTGCACTTCACGTTCACGGGCCAGACGCTGGACCTGACGGTTGTCGGGAAAACGCGCCACCACGTCATCGGTCAGCGCATCCATCTGCCGCCATTCCTGCAAGTCCATGGCGGTGCGGGCCTGCGCGACTTCCAGGCCCATGTCGCGCGGCGCGATGCTCTCGGTTTCCTTGAGCTGGTTTTCCGCGCGGCGCGGCCAATTGCGAGCCAGGTACAGGTCGGCCTGGGCCAGGCGCAGGCCGATGTTGCCCGGCGCCTGGTCCACCAGGGTCTGCAAGCGCTCTTCGCCGTGAGGCAGGTCGGAGCCGTAAGTGCCGGCCTGTGCCGCCAGTTGCTGGGCGTCCATCCATTCGTCGTTGGGGTTGCCGATCGGCAGGCCCTTGAGTTCGACGCGCGGCTTCTGCGCCCTGGCCTGATCTTCAGCGACTTTGCGCGCCTCTTCGGCGCGGTCGCTTTCCAGCAGCGCGTAATACAGAGCCGTGGTGTCTTCGAGTCGGTCGCCGACATCGGCGTCCGGCGCCGCCAGCACCTGACGGTAGAGATCGGTGGCGATTTCCGGCTGGC
Source organism: Pseudomonas sp. GW456-12-1-14-TSB6 (assembly GCF_059424205.1). Classification (NCBI taxonomy): domain Bacteria; kingdom Pseudomonadati; phylum Pseudomonadota; class Gammaproteobacteria; order Pseudomonadales; family Pseudomonadaceae; genus Pseudomonas; species Pseudomonas sp. GW456-12-1-14-TSB6. Next base: position 62,782 of record NZ_JBWKZE010000004.1, on the reverse strand, counting down.
GCTGATCCAGATAGGACGCCGCCACCCAGCGCAGGGCGTAGGTCGGGATCTTCACGCCTTCGGCTTGCAGCTTTTGATATTCGCTGATGACTTCGGCGGTGCGCGCCCGGGCCTTGAGTGCGCCCATGCGGTCGATGCGCCAGCGGGTCACGTCGTCGTGAGCAGTGGCGTCCGGAGTCCAGGTGGCGAGGAGCTGGTCGTAGTCGGCCAGGGCGCGGTCGGCGATCACGTAGCGTTCTTTTTCGCTGCGGGTGGCCAGTTCGGCGAGGCGCACGCGTTCGGCGGCCAGATCACCTTCCAGGCGACGCAAGGTGACGGGATCGATCAACCCCGGACGCTGCCTGGCAAGCCGCAGCGCCGGTTCCGGCAGACGCGCCTTTTGCAGGGCGACCACGTATTCGCGGGCGACCTCCGGTTTATTGCCGGCGCGCATGAAGGCCTGGTCGTATTCGAACAGCGCGTCGTACGGCTTGCCGGCGCGATTCAGGGCGTAGCCCAGCGCCAGTCGGCGGGAGGGATCATCGGGTTTGGCGGCGACCAGCGAACGGGCGCGGATCACCCCTTCGTCGGGCTTGCCGGAGTCGGCCTGGGTCAGCGCCAGACCGAGTTGCAGGTCGGCGTTGTCCGGCTCCAGCGTCAGGGCCTTGTTGTAGACCTGGATCGCCTGATCCCAGCGCTTGAGGTTGCGATAGGCCCGGGCGGTGGCGGTCAGTGCCTGGATCGGCAGCACGCGGCCACGACCCTGGGTCTCGTAGACCTGCACCACTTCGGCGTCGAGCCCGGCCCAACCGGCGATTTGCAGGTGATCGCTGACCTGGCCGGTGGTGGCCTGGGCCGGCGGCACCTGACGCAAAACGGTCAGCGCGGGCGTGTAATGCCCGGCCCGGGCGTCGAGCACCATTTGATCGTAGGCCGTGGCGGCGAACGCGAACGCCGGCCAGAGCAACTGGCTGCACAGCGCGACTCGAAACAAAGGGCGTAAACCACGATGTAATACAGGACCATCAATACGCGGCATTCGTCAGCATCCTTACATGGCCAGCCGGGTAGCAGTGCCCCCCCTTGCCCAATTCGTAACGGAGGCCAGGTAGATCACCTGGCCAAGCTATCCAAGCAGTCTTGCACGCAAGCGTAGATCAATATTCAGAACACAATAATTGTTCAGATTCGTGACGATGACTGGCCCCGGCTGACCGTTGACCCGGATGCCAGACAGCAAAACGCCCGGCGTCTGCGGGTGCAGAGGCCGGGCGTTTCGGTGAAGCGCGGGGCGTTTACTGAGGCTGTTCGATACTGCCGAACTTGCTCATCAGGAAGCCCACGAACTGCTCGACGGTCATCTTCTGGCCGTTGAATTCAACCTGATTGGCGGCGTAATGCAGCTTGGTGACAACGTTGGTGCCATCCAGTGTCGCCAACTGCGAACCAACGGCCATGCCGGCGAACATGTCAGCGCCAGCGCTGGCCTGGTCGACGATGGCCTTGGCATCGGTCTGGCCATCGATTTGCGCCTGCACGCTGAGCAGATCGACCAGCATCGGCTTGGACACCAACACATTGATGTCCAGCAGCGCGATCAACTGTTTGCCCAGTTGATCCGGTGGCAGGTCCATCGATGCAGGCTTGGTCAGATCAAGCACCAGATTCGCCCGGCTTTCGCCGTTGGCGGTTTTCAGCGACAGGTCTTCCAGCGCCAGTTGCGGCCCAGCCGCCAGCAGTTTCTGCAGGTCGGCCTTGACCTGGGTCGACTCGGCCTCGGTCAGGTTCAGCTCCGGTGCCGGCAGGCCGGCGGCGGTGGCTTCGGCAGCGGCTTTTTCGTAAGGCTGCAGCTTGGTCTGGTAGATCTGCATCAGCGACATCGCCGACGGTATGTCGAGGTTTTTCAGGCTCATGGCCAGATTGGCCGAACCGATCTTCTTGTCGTTGAGGGTCACCTCAGCGACTTTGTAGTCGGCACGACCGGAGGCGTTGCTGCCGTTCTCTTCAGTGCGGTTCTTCATCTCGAAGTTCTTCACGCCCAGCACCGACTGCTTGGCGCCGAAGGTGGTCTTGCTGCTGGTCAGCTCCAGGGTGTTCTCGCCGGTGTAGTAGCCGTAGGTGCTCTTGGCGAGGTTGCTGGCCAGGGTCAGGCCATTGAGTTCGATCTGCACCGGCGTCTGGTCTTCGGCGACCGTGGTCAGGCGCAGGCTGTCCATGTAGCCGTCGGCCTTGACTTTCTGGGCCTGGGCGCTGGCGGAAATATCCATGTTCAAGCCGGAAAACTTCAGGTTCGACTTGTCATCCAGCGCAGCTTCCAGTGGCAGCAGTTCGAGGTTGCCGGTGGTGGACTGGTCGTAGCCGATGTTGACCACACCTTTGAGCGGCGCCGCGCCCTTGGTGGCGGCAAACCATTTTTCGGTGATCGGGGTCTTTTCCAGCTCAAAGTGACTGGTGGCCATGACCGGCAGCCATTTCAGCGAAACCAGACGCGAGAACGGCAGCGGGCCATGTTCGATGCGGTCGACGAACAGCAGCTCGACCGGCGCTTCGCCGAACATTTCACCCTCGCCCTTGAGGCGATAGTGCGCGGTGCTGCTGAAGGTGTTGCGCTCCAGCGACACCAGTTCCAGCGACGCACTGCCGTTGGAGCCGGCCATGGCGGTCTGCAACTCGCTGTTGGCATTGGCGACGGCATTGTTCAACACGCCTTCGATTTTGGTGCCGGTGTACCAGGCCCCGCCTACGCTGATGGCGCCAATGGCCACAACAATTCCGAGAAGCACGCCTGCTGATTTATTCATGAATGACCTGATCGATTTCCGTGGCTGAAAGTGTGGTCGTCTTCCCTGAACCCGTGACCGGGCCGTGGCGCGACTCCGCTGAATTTAGCGGTGGAGATTAGCACCGGGCGCGCCTGGCAGCCCAATGTTTAAAGGTTAAAGAGTGTCGACAAGACATGGACAAACAAAAAGATCGCCGGGTTCGGCGATCTTTTCGGGCTCAGGAGTATTGAACCTCGATCTCGTCCAGCTGATGGTCGAAGCTTTTCAGCCTCGCGGTCCAGGTGTACACCAGCACTTCGAAATCCCGGTCGATCACCGCTCCACCCGGCCCGTCGCTGCGCGGGTCGCAGAAATCCAGTTGATAACGCTCGCGGGCCATGGCCGTGGCGACGTCCGACAGTTCGCGGGCGTTGTTGAGCCAGTGCCAGCCGTCGCCGGCGACTTGCCGGTCGAGGGCCAGACATTGTTTTTTCAGGGCTTCGAGGCTTTTTTCCAGCGGCGTGCCGGTGAGCTCGCCCATGACTTCGGCGAATGTACGCCCCGGCTGCCAGTAGCCTCCCCAGAAGTAGCGGTCGAATACGGTTTCGACTTTGCGCAGCGCGACTTTGGTGTCCCAGATCAGCAGCAGCGTCTTGCTTTGCTCAAGCTGGCGTTTTTTGAGTCGCTGGGTCTGCACCAGCGCCGACGCCACGACCACGATCGCCATGACCGCGATCAGCGCCACGGTGCTGTCGAGAAAGACCATTGCCTTGTCGATCTGGTGGGCCAGCATGATGCCGTAGAAGTAGGTGGCCGACAGCAGCACCAGGGCTACCAGGGCGCACCAGAAGCCAAGAGCGTAAGGGTTTTTCATTATTGGTTTCCCCTAGACCTGCGCTAGCGATGTGCACTGAAAAGGCGCCTGGTTCGGGGCGCCCTTTCAATACTTCAAAGCATAGCAACGGCCTCAGGGTTTGCTGGCGCTCGAGGCTTGCGTTCGTCCGCTTTCCCAACCGCCGCCCAGGGCGAGGAACAAATCGATCTGGCTCATGGCAACCTGGGTGTTGGCGGCGGCCAGTTGCGCGGTGACGTCGGTGTAGGTGCGGGTGGCCTGGAGATCGGCGAGAAACGACTCGCGGCCGGCCTGGAAGAAGCGGTGCGTCTGGTCCGCCGCCAGTTTCGCCGACTGCTCGGCATCGGCCAGCGCATCGCGGCGTTGCAGCAGCGCGGAGTACTGGGACAGGCCGGTCTGGGTTTCGCGGATGGCGTTGAGCACCACGCCGTCAAAGTGCGCCAGCGCACCCTGGGTGGTGGCTTCGGCTTCGCGGATCCGGGCCCGGGCGCCGTTGGTCGGCACGCTCCAGCTCAGCGACGGGCCGAAGCCCCAGCGGTTGGTGGACGGTTTGCCAAGGTTGTCCAGAATGCCGACGGTGCCGATGGTTGCGCCGAAACTGATGTCCGGGTACAGCTCGCCGGTGGCGATGCCGATCCCGGCGGTCGCGGCCGCCAGACGCCGCTCGGCCTGGCGGATGTCCGGCCGGCGCTTGAGCAGCGCGGCGCCATCGCCCACCGGCACCAGTTGAGCGATTTTCGGCAGTTCGGCACAGGTCGCGGTGCCGGCCGGCAGTTGATCGACAGGCTTGGCCAGCAACATCGACAGACGGAACAACCCGGCCTGCCGCGCCGCTTCATAGCGCGGCATGTCGGCGCGCAGGGATTTGAACTGGGTCTGCGAACGGGTGACCTGGGTTTCGTCGCCACGGCCGGCATCGCGCAGGCGCTGGATCAGCGTGGTGCTCTGGGATTGCAGGTCGAGAGAATGCTGGGCGATTTCCCGTTCTTCGTTGGCCGCGCAGACTTGGGTGTAGGCCCGCACCACGTCGGCGACCAGAGTGATACGTGCGGTGTCGGCAGCGGCCTGGGTTGCGTCGGCGTTGGCTTTGGCTGCTTCGATCCCGCGTTGCAACGTGCCCCAAAGATCGAACTGATAGGACGCACTGATACCGATATCGCCGATGTTGGCCACCGGCACTTTCTCCGGCAGCAGGAACGCCTCGCCGGATTCCTGCAAGCGTTGCGCGCCCATTTTCACGCCGCCGCTCCAGCCACCGGCCGCCTCGGCTTCATCGACCTGGGCACGGGCCCGCGACAGGTTCGCCGCCGCCACCCTCAGATCGGTGTTGGATGCCATGGCCTGCTGCACCAGTTGATCCAGACGCGGATCCTGATACAGCCGCCACCAGTCCGCCGGCACCGGGGCCGACACCACCGGTTTGCCGGCCACCGCCAGGTCGCCCTGGAAATCCTTGCGCTGGATCGCCGCGTCTTCGGGCACGTGGTAGTCCGGCCCGACCATCGAGCAGGCCGACAGCATCACGCCCAGCCCGGCGACCATCAGGGCCCTGTTCATTGCGCGGGCTCCTGCGGTTGATCGTCGATGATCGACACGGTGGCGGTACGCCCGGCGATCATGCGGAAGTCATCCGGCACGTCGTCGAAGGCAATGCGCACCGGAATCCGTTGCGCCAGGCGCACCCAGCTGAACGCCGGATTGACGTTGGGCAGCAGGTTGCTGCCGCTCGAACGGTCGCGGTCTTCGATACCGGCGACGATGCTTTCGACGTGCCCGCGCAGGCGAGCGCGGTCGCCGATCACGCGGATATCCACCGACTGCCCGATGTGGATGCCGTCGAGTTTGGTCTCTTCGAAATAACCGTCGATGTGAAACGAATTGCTGTCGACCACCGACAACACCGGGCGCCCGGCGGTGACGAATTCCTGCGAGCGCGGTGCACGGTCGTTGACGTAGCCGTCCACCGGGCTGCGGATCACCGAGCGGTCGAGGTTGAGCTGAGCGCTGTCCACCGCCACCAGCGCTTCGGCCAGGGCCGATTGCGCTCGGGCCACTTTCGACAGGCTTTCTTCCAGCTGTTCGGCCGGCACCAGATTGCCCAGACCACGGTTACGCTTGGCTTCACGCTGCGCCTGAGCCAGGGTTTCTTCGCGATCGGCTACCGCGGCCTTAGCCTGGCGCAGCGCCAGTTTGAAACGGTCCTGGTCGATGCTGAACAGCACTTGGCCGCGTTTCACCAACTGGTTGTCCTTCACTTCGACCTGCTGGATCAGCCCGGACACGTCCGGGGCAATCTGCACGATGTCGGCGCGAATGTGGCCGTCGCGGGTCCAGGGCGCGAACATGTAATACATCACCATGCGCCAGACCACGACGACGGCGAAAGTCACGATCAGCAGCGTCAGGACGACGCGACCGAGAGTCAGAAACGGTTTTTTCATGTCATCAGGTATCGACTGAGTGAATCCACGCCGTACAGCATCACGGCGTAGAGAGCCACGTTGAACAATGCCCGGTGCCAGACCAGACGGTAGAAATGCAGGCGTGTGAGCACGCCGTGTACCAACACAAACAGCACATAAGTGATGCCCATCAACACCAGCAGGGTCGGCAGGAAAATGCCGCTGATATCCAGATCACCGATCATAGGGGCGCTCCTTCGGGCAGCGGTTCTTCGGGCTCTGCGTTGGAAACGAATTCCACGCCGGGCAACAGCGCCAGGCGCAAACCGCTCAAGGCGTGCAACAGGTTGAGCCGGGTTTCTTCATCGCCGTGGCCGTTGAGCGCACGGCGGGTGCGATCCATGGTCATCAGCAAGGCGCTTGGTGCAGGCAGGCGTTCGCCGGCCTTGAGACAGGCCCGGAAATATTCGCCGACCTCTGCCACCACCTGCTTGAGCAGCGCGTTCGGCGCGCCCGTCACTCGCGGTGTGTAGGCGAGCAGGTCGAGCAGGTTCAGCCCCACGCGCACTTCGCGCATGGCGATGCCGGTGTCCTGGCCGGTCAGCGCCAGACGCGGCAGGTGCTGCATCAGACGGTCGAGCAGTTGCACACCCAGTTGCCGGTGTTCGGCGAGGTTCGCCGGTTCGGTCATGCTGACGATGTCTTTCCAGCTGAAACGGGTCAGGCGCTTGGCCGCCAGTTCGGCGCCGAACGGCCGGGCGATCAGGGTCCAGATAAACGCGAACAACAACCCAATCGGGCCCGCCAGGTTGGAATTGACGAAGGCAAAGAAGTCCGCGTCGTAAGCACCGGAAATGCTGATGAACGACGAGGTGTTGACCAGCGTCAGCAGCATGCCGAGGTAGAAGCGTGGCTGCACCGTCAGGGTGCCGACACAGATGAACGGCACCGCGAACGCCAGCACCAGCATCGGAAAGTCATGCAGGTTTGGCAGCACCAGAAACAGGTACAGACTGGCAAACAGCACCGACATTCCGGTCCAGAAAAAGAACCGGTAAATCTGCGGCGCCGGGTCGTCCATCGAGGCGAAGAAGCTGCACGACACCGCCGCCAGAATCACCGCGCTGCCACCGTCGGTCCAGCCCAGCAGGATCCACAACACCGAGGCAACGATGATCGCCAGAATGGTCGAGGCCACCGAATACAGCATCAGCCCGCGGTCGATGAATGGCGTCAGGCGACCGAGGCGCCAGTGACGATACACCGCGCGCCAGCTGTCCTGGCGCTCGCACAGGATCGCGTCCTGCAGGCTGCGGCAGTCCTGCCACAGATCGATGAATTCGCCGAGGCGATACAGCGCGTTGGAAAACAGCAACTGTTTGCGATCTTCCAGGGCTTCGGCGCTCGGTTGCAGTGCTTCGAGCTGATCCCGCAGGGCTTGCCAGCGGCCGAGATCGGCGTCGTTGTGGCCGAGCCATTCGCGGGTCGCGGTGAGCAGCGGGGCGAATTTTTCCACCAGCTCGGGCGTGCGCCGTTCGAGGGCGTAAAGCGAATCTTCAAGGGCATCGATCACCGGCAGCAGGTGAATCATCCGGCCGCGCAGTTCCTTGGTGTTGCGTACGGTTTGCGGCCGCGCACCTTCGTGCGGCAACTGGCCGATCATCAATTCCAGGCTGTTGAAACTGCCGACCATCGCCATGCGCAGGGCTGCGACCTCTTCGGGCTGCACGTCGCGGCTGAGGAATTTCAGGCTGTAAGTCGTGGCGTCGGCGAACCATTTGCCCACGGCGTCGTTGAACACCGGCGCCAGGCGTCGTGGCCAGAACATCGCACCGACCACCGCCGCCACGGCGATGCCGAGAAAGATTTCCTCGGTCCGCGACTCGGCCACGTCCCACACCGCCAGCGGGTTATCCACCACCGGCAGGGCGATCAACGGCAAGGTGTAGCCGGCCAGCATCAGCGCGTAGTTGTTGGCGGTGCGCAAATGCAGGGACAGAAACAGCAGAATACCCGTCCACAAGGCGATGACCACCACCAGCACATACGGGCTCTGGACGAACATCGGCACGAACAACACCGCCGCCGCCGCACCGAGAAACGTGCCAATCGCGCGATACAGCGCCTTGGAACTGGTCGGGCCGAGGAACGGGCTGGAAACGATGTACACCGTGGCCATCGCCCAGTACGGGCGCGGCATCTGCATGAGCAAGGCGATGTACAGCGCGGTCATCGAGGCCGCAAACGTGCGGACCCCGTAGAACCAGTCCCGCGCCGGGGGCATGCCGGAAAAGAACCCGTTCACGGATTGATCACCGTTGGCGGAGTGGCCGCCTCAAAAGCTCTCAGTACTCGAAGCGTAGCCTCCAGATCGCGCTGGTCGATGCCTTCGAGCACTTCATGACGCAGACGCACCAGTTGCGCCTCCACCGCTTGCACCAGCTCACGGCCGGCGTCGGTCAGGCTCAGGCATTTGGCGCGACGGTCCTGGGCATCTTCGGTGCGGCAGACAAAACCGGCGTGACACAACTGATCGAGCAGGCGCACCAGCGACGGCGACTCCATCCCAGCCGCCTGCGCCACCTGCACCTGGCGCACACCCTCGCCCAACCGCCCGATCATCAACAACGGGACGGCGCAGGCTTCGGAAATTCCATAGTTGACCAGCGTGGTCTGGCAGATCTTCCGCCAATGCCTGGCGGCCACCACCATGGCACTGCTGATGTTCATCTGGAGAGCGTCGAGGTTATTCGGCACGAGGAAATGCACACACTGTTAGTTTGCTAACTATCAATATCGCATTGGTGGGGAAATTCAGTCAAGTTTTGAAACAAATTGGGTGGCGTGCTTCAGCTCAGCGTCTTTTCGCGTTTTCGTAGACGTCGCTTCGCTCGCGCTTACCCACCGCGACTACCGAGACAACCACTCGCTCTTCGATCACTTGGTAAACCAGTCGATAACCGGACGCTTTGAGTTTGATCTTGTAGCAATCAGGCATGCCGTGGAGGGAGTCAGCCGGAATACGGGGACGCTCAAGACGCTCAGCCAGCTTCTTTTTAAATTGATCACGCAACGTATGACCCAGTTTGTTCCACTCTTTGTGAGCGGAAGGCAGAAATTCGAGCTTATAGGTCATCCAGGCTTACCGGTATGGGAGTCTCGTGACTGCGAGAACGAACGATTTCTGCCAACTCGAGATCATCGAGCCGCTCCATCATGGCTTCGTAAACGTCAGCCGGCACCATGTAGCCCATGACCCGGTTGTGATTCAGGACAGCAACTGCTCCTCCGTGCGCGCCGTTTAGCACTGCGGAGGGGTTTTTCTTCAATTCAGAAACACTGACAGCCATATCGGCCAGAACACTTTGCATAATAAAAGACCTCAATTGAGGTCGTAATTCTGGTCTAAGGAAGCATTACTGGCAACCGGATGAGTTGATTCAGCTTACGAACGGCAAGCTGATAATTACCCCCGCCCCTTCCTCAACATCACATCCAGCTGATCCACCACATCCGCCCAATCCGCATCATCGAGAATCTCATCCCGCAGGAAATCCGCCTGGCTCTTGGTCCAGAAAAACGCGTCGCACAAGTGCAGTTCGGGTTTGAGCGGGGAATGGGTGGCGATGAACTGGTCGATGCTGACCGGGTCGTTGTCCAGACCGAGTTGCTTGAACAGGGATGGGAGGCTGTGCGTCGGGTTTTCCATGTCGGAACTCCTGCGAGATTTATAGGGTGTGAAAGATTTTTCGCGAGCAAGCCCGCTCCACAGGTTTAGCGCAGAACCTGTGGGAGCGGGCTTACTCGCGATTGGCGTCGACACAGACGCTAAAACAGCTACTGACTCAACTCCCGCACCTGCGCATGCGGCACCATTTTCAGGAACTCGGGCATGCTCATGTGCAGCAGGTTGTTGTGGTTGCCGGCTTCCAGGTAGATGTCCTTCTGCCGGGTCAGCAGCGGGTCGATGACCATGTCCAGGCCGTAGGAATCGCCCAGTGGCGGCACCGCGCCGCGCTCACAGTCGTCGAAGATGTGCGCCAGATTGCTTTCGCGGGTGATCTGCCATTCGCCGCTGCTGCGCACCTTGCTCAAGTCCAGGTGACGGCTGGCGGGCAGCACCGCCATCAGGTAGTGCCCGTGACGGTCGTCCAGGATCACCGATTTGGCCACCCGTTCTGCGGCAATCCCGGAGACCCGCGCCGTTTCCAGGCTGCTGGACGAGTGCGGGTGGGTGACGATGTCATATTCGCATTGCGCCCGGTTGAGGCTGCTCTGCACTTTCTTGGCCATACGCATGATGCACCTCGGTGCCCGCCGACGCTGCGCGGCGGACGGTAATGAAACGCTGTGGCTGTCCTTCAAAGTCTAGTCCCGTCGGCCGCGCACACAGGGAAATCCGCCCACTGGCGGGGCGGGGAGAATTGATCAAAATTCATCCAGCCACAGCCTCAACTAGACTGTAAGAACAACCCCTGACTCTCGCGGAGGGTCACGTGAACATCCGTTGCTGTGCGTTTGCCCTGTTGCTGCTGAGTGGATCGGTGGTTGCGGCAGACACCCCGTTTACCGCTGTCAGCCCGGTCGGTCTGTGGCTGATCACCCTGGGCATCGCGTTTCTGATCGCCGAAGCCGCGCTGCCCAACTACGGGGTGATCGGCCTCGGCGGCATCGTCATGTTCGTGATCGGCGCGCTGATTCTGAGCAACGCCGAACTGCCGGTACCGATGATGATCGGCCTCGGCCTGGTCAGCGCCCTGTTGCTGATCGCGCTGCTGGTCCGCGCCCTGAAAACCCGACCGCGCCAACCGGTCAGCGGCGATGCCGGCCTGCTCGGCAGTGTCACGGCGGTGACGGTGGTGCAACCGGAAGACAGCCGCAACGGCTGGGTGCAGTTACAAGGAGAACGCTGGCAGGTGCTGAGCACCACGCCGCTGCACACCGGGCAACCGGTGCGGGTGGTCGGGCGCAAGGGCCTGTTGCTGCAAGTGGCCGCGACTGACGCGGCACCGCTCGGAGAGTGATCATGGGTCTGCAAATCGGTTTTGTCGCGCTGCTGCTGTTGCTGATCGCCCTGGCCGGCTCGACGTTCCGCATCCTGCGCGAATACGAACGCGGCGTGGTGTTCCAGCTCGGACGCTTCTGGCAGGTCAAGGGACCGGGACTGATCCTGCTGATTCCGGTGGTGCAGCAAATGGTCCGGGTCGATCTGCGCACCATCGTCCTCGACGTGCCGCCGCAGGACGTGATCACCCGCGACAACGTGTCGGTGAAGGTCAACGCGGTGCTGTACTTCCGCGTGCTCGATCCACAGAAAGCGATCATCCAGGTCGAAGACTTCCTCATGGCCACCAGCCAACTGGCCCAGACCACCCTGCGCGCGGTCCTCGGCAAACATGAGCTGGACGAACTGCTGGCCGAGCGCGAACGCCTGAACATCGACATCCAGCAAGTGCTCGACGCCCAGACCGACGCCTGGGGCATCAAGGTCGCCAACGTCGAAATCAAGCACGTCGACCTCAACGAGTCGATGGTGCGCGCCATCGCCAAACAGGCCGAAGCCGAGCGCGAACGGCGCGCCAAGGTGATCCACGCCGAAGGCGAATTGCAGGCCTCGGAAAAACTCATGCAGGCCGCCGAAATGCTCGGTCGCCAGCCCGGCGCCATGCAACTGCGCTACATGCAGACCTTGAGTTCGATTGCCGGCGACAAGAGCTCCACCATCGTGTTTCCGTTGCCGATTGAACTGCTCAAAGGCATGGCAGATTTGTCAGGTAAATCCTGAGGCAAAAGCTCGCAGTCGGCAGCGGCGTCTATAGAGGTGCGGCTTTAGTCGAGTGGTGGCTGGGGGATGAACAGGCGTGCCTTGGCGCCGCCGACATGGATTTCGGCGCCGGGCTGCCAGGTGGCGGGTAAGGGTGAGAATTCTTCCGCAGCGTCAAACGTCCCGACCAGCCAGACCCGTCCATGCCCCGGCAATTGCGCGAGGCTGTCCAGATAGACCTCGCGGCTCACCAGTGTGCCGAAGCCGTACTCATTCGGTTGTGTCGAACGGCCGTCCGCTGTCGGCGGAGTAAAGAGGCGCACCTGCGCACCGCTGCGGTCGTAATAGACGTAGCTCAAGTACCAGAGCATGTCGCTGGTGACGATACGATCGCCTGGCAGGAAATGCTGATTGACGTAATTCACCACGCGATCGAACTGATCATCGCTGTCGACGTTGGCGTTGTTGTTCACGCCGAGCAGTTCCACGCCGATCAGTGAGACCAACACCGCCAAAGCGAGCAACCGTGCGTGGCTGTACAAACGGTCAATGGCAGACGCCGCCAGCATCGGCAACCCCAGGGCGTACGCCGTCAAATAGCGCTCGACGAAGACCGGCGTGATGAACGACACCGCAAATACCAGCAGCAGCGGCAGTCCGGTGTACAGCGCCAACAGCATACTGCCGCGCGACACGCTGCGATCGCGCATCACCGCGACAGCCGCCAGTGCCAGCAATGCCAGGGGCAACGCTGCGAACGTCAGCAGCGGTAACGTATCGCCATCGTCCTGCATCAACCACGACCAGATCATCGACGGCAGCGAACTCAAGGTGACGGCCGGCTCCCAGCCGACATCGCCGCCGGCCCTGAGCTGTTCCATGTGCTGCATCAAGTCGAGCAGATTGGGCAGCCAGGGCAGGTACAGCACGATGATGGCCAGGTTCGCCAGCCACCAGTTCCAGCGCTGGATATGGCGGAATCGATAACCGCGCTGTACGCGGATCGCGATCAGGTAGAGCCAGTGACACAAAACCGCGAGAACGGCGAAGTAGTGGGTGTAGAAGGCCGCGCTCATCAACAACGCGTAAATCACCAGATAGCGGTTTCGCTGGGGGCGCCTGATCCAGTAAACCAGCGCCAGGCTCGCGGCGAGCAACAGCCCTCCGAGCAACGCGTACATGCGCACTTCCTGGCTGTAGCGCACCGCTGTCGGCAGCAGCGCCAGCAACAGACCGGCGATGAAGGCTGCCCGGCGTGTGGCCAGGCGATCCACCAGCCAGACGCCCAACCCGACCGCCGCGATGCCGGCCAGCGCACTCAGGCAGCGGATCGCGAAGATGCCGTCACCGAACAGCTCGATCCAGCCATGCAGCAGTATGAAGTACAGCGGCGGATGCACATCGAAGGCCGCGTGCTTCCAGATTTCGCTCAACGGATAGCGCGCCAACAGCAGACTGGACCCTTCATCGCCCCAGATCGCCGCCGCCGTCAGGTCATAAAAACGCACGAACGCCGCCAGCGCGAGGATCGGCCACAGCCAATGATGTTTTACCCAGCGCACCCAGCGCAGGCTGCCGAACCAGGAGCCGGGTGCGGCAAAGGGATCTTGCGTGTCGCCCATTGGCGTGACTCTGTTAACCGCCATCGCTTCCTCTTGCCGCGCCGTTGCGCCACGAGAGTATGACGCGCCAACCTGCTCATCACTTTAGGTCAGCCACAGCAGAACCGTCGACGCCGGCTGGCGCTTTCGCGACACTCGGCAACACGGCGGCCCGGTTCTCGTCTGGGTACACCGACTCCCATCCCCCACCCAGCGCCCGGTACAGCCCGACCATCGCCAGTGAAACGCCGGTGGAGCTTTCCACCCATTGTTCCTGGGTGGCGAGCAGTGCGCCTTGCACGGTGAGGACGTTGACGAAGTCGACCACGCCTTCGACGTATTGCTGTTGCGCAGTGCGCAGGGCGATCTGGTTCTGGCGCACGGCTTCGGCGAGGCTGTCGCGGCGGCGCTGGCTGGCGTTGTAGGCGGTCAGTTGGTCGTCGATTTCGTGCCAGGCGCGCAGGACGGTCTGTTGATAACCGATCGCCGCTTCCTGCTGCTGGGCTTCGCGCAGTTGCAGCACGCCGCGCAAGCGGCCGCCGTCGAACAGCGGCAGGCTGAATTGCGGGCCGATGCCGAAGGCGCGTGAGCCCCAGGAACCGAAATCGCTGAGCTGCATGGCTTGCGAGCCGAGATTGCCGGACAGGGTGATGCGCGGATAGAAATCGCCCTTGGCCACGCCGATGTTGGCGGTGGCGGCATGCAGACGGGCTTCGGCCTGGCGAATGTCCGGGCGGCGTTCGGCCAGTTGCGACGGCAGGCCGATGGCGACGGTCAATGGCGACTGCGGCACCGGCGCGTCTGTGGATAACTCTTGAGCCAAGGCCTGTGGCGGTTCGCCCATCAACAGGCTGATGGCGTTGATCAGTTGCGCCTGACGTTGCTCCAGCGCCGGCAGGCGCGATTCGATGGCCGCCACTTGCGCGGCGGCTTCGGCGACGTCGAGATCAGTGGCCACGCCATCGTTGAGGCGCAGTTGCGAGAGCTTCAGGCTGTGCCGCGCCACGTCGAGGTTCTGCTCGGTGACCGCGCGGGTGTTCTGCACACCACGCAGTTGGATGTAGTTCTGCGCGGTGTCCGCGAGCACCGCCAGCAGCACACCGCGACGGTCGTTTTCCGCGACTTCGAGGTTGGCATCGGCCGCTTCGGTTTCCCGGCGCACACGGCCCCAGAAATCCAGTTCCCAAGAGGCGGAGAAACCGGCGTCCCACAGGTTGAACGCGGAATCGCCGTTGTGCCCGGACGGGTCGTTCAAGCCTTCACCGCTGTTGCGTTTGCGCGCGTAGCTGCCGGTGGCGGCGGTCGTCGGATAGCGGTCGGCGCTGATCACCTGACGGGCAGCGCGGCTTTGTTGCAGACGGCTGCTGGCCAGTTGCAGGTCAAGGTTGCTGCGCAAGGCGCGCTGGGTCAGGGCCGAGAGCTGCGCGTCGTGAAAGACTTCCCACCAGCGCTCGTTCAACGGTTCGCTGACGGCCTGGCTGGGGGCACTTTTTGACGGTTTGGCCCACTCGGCAATCCGGGTGGTTTCGGGTTTCTGGAAGTCCGGGCCGACGGTGCACGCCGCCAACGCCGACAGACTCAGGACAACCGTCATGGACTGAAAGCGCTTCATCGCTGCGTCACCTCACGCACCGATGTCATCGAGCTTTCGGTATCGATGCTCGCTTCCACCGACATCCCGACCCGCAAGCGTTCGGCCAGCGGCTGCCCCGGATCCAGCAAAACCTTCACCGGAATCCGCTGCACGACTTTGGTGAAGTTGCCGGTGGCGTTGTCCGGTTTGACCGCCGCGAAGGTCACGCCGGTAGCCGGGGCGATGCTTTCGACACGGCCGGTGAGGGCTTCGCCGCCGAGGCTGTCGACCCGCACGACCACATCCTGCCCCGGCTGCACGTCGGTGAGCTGGGTTTCCTGGAAGTTGGCGACCACATAGGCCTGTTTCAGCGGCACCACCGCCAGCAGTTTGCTGCCCGGCGTCACATAGGCGCCGACCCGTACGGCGCGCTCGCCGATCATGCCGTCCTGGGGCGCGGTGATGCGCGTGTAGGACAGCTCGAAACTGGCGATTTCCAGCGCGGCCTGAGCGTGCTTCAAACTGCCTTCGGCAGCATCGCGCTGCGCCGTCAGAATCTCGACCTGCTTACGTTCCGCTGCCAGTTTCGCGGTGGCCGTGTCCAGCCGCGCAGAAGCCTGATCGATCCGGGTGCGCGCCTGCTGCGCGTTCTGCACGGTGCCGGCACCGACGCCGGCCAAGTGGTTGTAGCGGTTCAATTCCTGCTGGGCGAAGGCCATTTCAGCCTTGGCCGATACCACCGACGCCTGCGCCTGTGCGATCACCGAAGTTTGGCGCTCCAGAGTGGCCTTGGCGTTCTGCAACTGCGCGCGGGCCACCAGGGTTTGCGCATCGGCGGCTTCGGCGGCGGCGCGCAGGTCGCGGTCATCGATCAGCGCCAGCAACTGCCCGGCCTTGACCTGCTGGTTGTCTTCCACCAGCACTTCCTTGATGAACCCCGCCACGCGCGGCACCACCAGGGTGAAGTCGGCGGAGACAAAGGCGTCGTTGGTAGTCTGCTGAGTGCGCTTGCCGAACAGGCCGGGCATCGCCAGATACACCAGCACACCAACCGCCAGCGCAGCGGCTACGGCCACCGCGAGTTTTTGCTTTGCTTGAGTCGTCATAAAAACCTTCTGTTTCAGTCAGGTCGGCGCGCGCGGCGGAAAGATCCGCGTCGGCAGCCAGAAAATCAGCAGGATCAGCGCCACCGCGACGCCAGCCATGCACAGATAAAGATCCGAAGAAGTCAGCACCACCGCCTGTTCGTGCAAGCGATGGGCGAGGCCGGGGTCGTTGCTCGCGGCCAGCGGCGAATTGCCGAGACGATCGACCAGCATCGTCGAGTGAAAATGCAGGCGCGAAGTGGTCAGCGCCTCGATCACGCCGGTGGCGACCACCGCCGCCAAGCCTTTCACGGTGTTGAACCAGGCCGAGGCGAACGGCCCGTCCTGGGGCTGGATGCTGCCGGTCGACAACATCAACAACGGCAGCACCGCCATCGGCTGGCCGAAAATCTGCAGCCATTGCAGGACGTAGAAATCGTCGCGAATCCATTCCGAGGTCAGTTGCGAGCCGCCCAGACACGACAGGGTCAACATGCTTAAACCCACGCCGAGCACCCAGCGGCAATCGACCCAGCGCAGGTTGCACAGCGCCGCCACCAGCGGCAGCGCGATCAACTGCGGCAACGCCGCGATCAGCATGATCGGCGCAGTCTGTACCGGCCGGTAACCCTGCACCTGAGCCAGATAACTCGATGGAATCAGCACCACCGCCAGCAGCACCACCAGCACGCCGGCCAATGTCATCAGCGCGAACGACAGGTTGCGGATGCCGAGCATCTGCAACTTGAAAAACGGAATCGGTTGCGACCATTCATTGATCAGAAACGCCACCAGCAACAGCGAACCGGCACAGAGCAAAGCGCAGATCAGGTTCGACTCGAACCAGTCCAGGCGATTGCCCTGCAACAGACCGATCACCAGCATGCAGATCGCCGGAAAGCCCAGCAGCAGGCCTTGCCAGTTGAACGACTTGAGGCGCTCCAGGCGCAGCGGATCCTGTGGAATGCCCCAGGCAACCATCGCCATGGCAATCAGGCACGGCACGATGATTTGCCAGAACGTCCATTGCCAGCCGACGTATTCGGTCCACAACCCCGCCAGCGGCGTGCCGAGACCGGGGCCGAACGTCGCGGTCAGGGCGTAACCGGCGAGGCCGTAAAGCTTGATGTTGGCCGGCAGGAATCGCAGCGCAACGGTCATCAGCATCGGCGGCAACGCGCCGCCAGCCAGGCCTTGCAGGATGCGCATCAGCAACAGGCTTTCATAGTTCGGGGCGAACGGACAGAGCACCCCAAGCAGGGTGAACACGCCGATGGCGCACAGGGTGAAGCGACGCAGGGAAAAGGTCACCGAGCACCACGGCGCGAATGCCATGGCCGCCACCGAGGTCGCGGTGTAGCTGGCGACCAGCCAGGTGCCTTCGTCGTAACCGATGCTCAGGGCGCCGCGAATGTCGGCCAGGGCGACCTTGGTCACCATCTCGTTGAGACCCGACACCAGCACCGCCAGCAGCACGCCGACCAGACCGATGATGATCCGCGCCCCGAACACCGGTGGCGCGGCTGCCATCGGAGCGGTTGCGGCGATCGGCGCCGTGACCGTCAGGGATGTCATGCAAGCAAACTCCGGAGGGAAAAATACCGGAGCATGGTAGTAGGGCTTAGTGCTGACGAAAATTGACTTCTTGGCAGTTTATAAGTGCACCAGACGCAATTGTCAGGGCTGTGCCGCCAGCCAGGTTTCGTCGCAGCAGGTCTTGAGGGTTTCCCGCAGCCAGCGGTGGGCCGGGTCCTTGTCGAAACGCGGGTGCCAGGCCTGGGTCAGCATCAGCGTCGGCAACGGGATTGGCAGGTCGAACGAGCGCAGCTTCAAGCCCAGCCGCCGCACGCTGAGCAGCGCTTCCTTGGGCACTGGCAGGATCAGATCGGAGTCCGGCAGGGCGAACATCGCCGCATGGAAACTTGGCGCGATTACCGCAACTCGCCGCTCCAGGCCCAGCGCATTCAGCGCGGTGTCGATAGGCCCACGGGCGATGCCCCGGCGGGACATGCTGATGTGGGAAAAACCGGCGTAACGTTCGGCCGTGATCTCGCCATCCAGCAGCGGATGATCCTCGCGCACCAGACCGACAAAGTGGGTGGAAAACAGGTTCTGTATTTTGACTTCCGGGGTCACCGGGCGGGTGTTGCTCACGCTCAGATCGATCCGCCCTTCGCGCAGGGCTTCATCGTCACCGTCACCTTCGGGCACAAAGCGCAGCTCACAGTGCGGCGCCAGTTGATCGAGGGTGTCGAACAGCTTGCCGCCGTACACCCCGACGAAAAAATCGTTGGCACGAATGCTGAAGCGCCGGCGCAACGTGCCCAGCTCCACCGCATCGGCCGAGCGAAACAGCAACGCCGCCTGCTCGACCACATCGCGCACCTGCTCGCGCAGCTCCAGGGCCTTGGGCGTCGGCACCAGACCGCGGCCGGCGCGCACCAGAATCGGATCGCCAATGGCTTCGCGGATCCGCGTCAGCGTGCGGCTCATGGCCGCCGGGCTGAGGTTCATCCGCCGCGCGGCGCCGACCACGCTGCCCTCGTCGAGCAAGGCGTCGAGGGCGACCAACAGGTTCATGTCCGGGAGTTGCATGCTGAGCACTCGTGACTGATCAGGATTGATTCGCACGCAATGCTAGCAGATCAGAAAATCAGCGCTGCATGCCCCAGCGCTTCACCGTCACCCGCTCTAGCGTGTCGAACACCAGGTTCTCCACCAGCAGACCGATGAGGATCACCACGGCCAGACCGGCAAACACTTTGTCGGTGTACAGCTCGTTGCGGTTCTGGAAGATGTACCAGCCCAGGCCACCCTTGCCGCTGGTGGCGCCGAATACCAGTTCGGCGGCGATCAGGGTGCGCCAGGCGAAAGCCCAGCCGATTTTCAGCCCGGCGAGGATCGATGGCAGCGCTGCCGGAATCAGGATGAACAGCACGAAGCGCATGCCCTTCAAACCGTAGTTGCGCCCGGCCATGCGCAGGGTTTCCGAGACGCCGAGGAACCCGGCGTAAGTGTTCAGCGCCAGCGCCCACAGCACCGAATGCACCAGCACGAAAATCAGGCTGTTCTGGCCCAGGCCGAACCACAGCAATGCCAGCGGCAACAACGCAATCGCCGGCAGCGGGTTGAACATCGAGGTCAGGGTGCTGAGCAAGTCCCGACCAACCTGGGTCGAAACCGCCAGCGTGGTCAGGGCGAAGGCCAGGACGATGCCGATCAGGTAACCCTTGATCAGCACCACCAGCGAAATCCACACCTTGCCCAGCAGTTCGCCGCTGAGCAGGCCGTCATACAGCGCGTGACTGGTCTGCAAGAAGCTCGGCAGCAGCAGGTCGTTGTTCTGCACCCGGGCCACAACCTCCCAGAGCACGGCGAGCAAAATCAGGATCACGCTTTTGCGCAGCCAGCCCTGTTGCCACAGGCGCTGGCCCAGCGGCAGCTCGCGCTCCACCGGGACGCTGGTCAGCGGTTGCAGATCGTTTTCGAATTCTTGACGTACGGATGATGAATGGCTCATCGGGCAATCCTCCAGGCGGCTCAATAAGCGATGCGGATATCGGTGAAATCCAGTTCGCGCTCGGTTTCCGGCGACTGCCCTTCATCGAACAGCAATCGGTGAATACGCCGCGCCGATTCCTGAAATGCCACACCGCCGAGGCTGTGCAAATCGTATTGATGACTGTGCACTTCCGCCCTCACCCGCCCCGGATGCGGCGACAACAACAGGATCCGATTGCCAACCACCAGCGCTTCTTCAATCGAGTGGGTGACGAACAACAAAGTGAAACGCACCTCCTCCCAGAGCAGCAGCAATTCCTCCTGCATCTTGCGCCGGGTCAGGGCATCCAGCGCGGCGAACGGCTCGTCCATCAGCAGGATTTTCGGCTGCATCGCCAGCGCCCGGGCAATCGCCACCCGCGCTTTCATGCCGCCGGACAAGGTGTGCGGGTAGGCATCGGCGAACGCCGCCAGACCGACTTTCTCCAGGTAATGCAGCGCACGCTCTTCAGCTTCCTTTTTCTTCAGCGTGCGCGAAGCCAGCAGCGGAAACATCACGTTCTGTTTGACGGTTTTCCACGGTGGCAGTTGATCGAACTCCTGAAACACCACGATCCGGTCCGGTCCCGGCGCGTCGACGCGCTGGCCCTGCAGACGGATCTCGCCCTCACACGGCGCAATGAACCCCGCGACAGCTTTGAGCAAGGTGGATTTACCGCAGCCGGACGGGCCGAGCAGCACGAAGCGATCCTGTTGATCGACTTCGAAACTGACCTGGTGGGTGGCGCGCACGACGCGCTGCGGCGTGCGGTATTCGAGGCTGACCTGATCGACCGCCAACAGCGCTTGCGCGGTGGCGATCGGGTTGCTGGCCGCGTGGCCTTGCAAAGGGGCGTTCATGTCGATCAGCTCCCCTGCAACGGTTTGGCGTCCTGGAAGAAGTAGTCCTTCCACGATTCCGGTTTGTTCTTGATCGCGCCGACGCGGTAGAGGAATTCGGCGAGCGGGTAGGTGTTTTTCGGCGTAACGCTGAATTCAAACTGCGGGTTGTCGATGATTTTCAGCAACGCGGCGCGGTCGATCTTGGCCTTGGTCACGCGGATATAAGTGTCCGCCGCCGCGCCTTTATCGTTCTGCGCAAATTGCGCGGCTTCGGTCAGCGCTTCGACGAACGCCTTGTAGGTTTTCGGGTTCTCGTTGCGGAATTTCTCGGTGGCGAACAGCACGGTCGGCGAGTTCGGGCCGAGCACGTCATAGGAGTTGAGCACCACGTGCACGTTCGGATTTTCCAACGCCTGATCCTGGAACGGCGGGTTGGAGAAGTGCCCGGTCAGCTCGGTGCCGCCGGCGATCAACGCAGCAGTGGCGTCCGGGTGCGGAACGGCGATGGTGTACTTGTCGAGGCGGTTGAATTCCTTGTCGCCCCACTGTTTGGCCGCCGCGTATTGCAGGAAGCGCGACTGCACCGAAACGCCCACCGCCGGCACCGCGATGCGGTCCTTCTCGGTGAAGTCGGCGATGGTTTTGACCTTGGGATTGTTGCTGACCAGGTAGTACGGGAAGTTGCCCAGCGAGGCCACGGCTTTGACGTTCTGCTTGCCGTGGGTGCGATCCCAGATCGTCAGCAACGGCCCGACGCCGGCGCCGGCAATGTCGATGGAACCGGAGAGCAGCGCATCGTTGACTGCCGCGCCGCCGGACAACTGGGTCCAGTCGACCTTGATGTCGAGGCCTTCCTGCTTGCCGTACTTCTCGATCAGACCCTGATCGCGCACCACATTGAGCAATAAATAGACAATGCCGAACTGCTCGGCGATGCGGATTTCACCTTCGGCGTGGGCCACAGTCGGCGCCACCAGGCTGCCGGCGATCAGGCTGAACCCGAGGCCGATGGCCGCCGCCAGCGGCGCGAATGGAAGACGTTTGGACATGATCGGATCTCCGGCAAATCAGAAAGGCGCGTCGCCCTGAATGGTGGTGCGATACAGCTTGCGGCGCAGGTGCGCAGGGCAACCGGCGGCAAGGTGGATCAGCGAGCGGTTGTCCCAGAACACCAGATCGTGGGGCTGCCATTGATGGCGGTAGATGTTCTGCGGCAGCACGCTGTGGGCGTAGAGCTCGTCGAGCAGTTGTTTGCTCTCGTCTTCCGGCAGGCCGACGATGCGGGTGGTAAAGCCTTCGCTGACGAACAACGCCTTGCGGCCGTTTTCCGGATGGGTGCGGACCACCGGGTGCACGACCTCGGCGACCTGGGCCAGTTGCTCCGGGGTCAGGGTCGGGCGCCAGTTGCCTTCGAATTTGGTTTCGCTGTAACGCGCGGTGTAGGAATGCGCAGCCGAGCGGCCTTCGACCGCTTTGCGCAGCGCGTCGGGCAGGCTGTCCCAGGCTTTGTGCATGTCGGCGAACAGGGTGTCGCCGCCTTCAGACGGCAGCTCCTGGGCGTGCAGCATCGAGCCAAGGCTCGGCAGCTCTTTATAGGAAAGGTCCGAGTGCCAGAATTTGCCGGCATCACCGAGGCCGATGTTCTGGCCGTTTTCGACGATGTTGGAAACGATGAGGATTTCCGGGTGATTGGCCAACAGGAACTGCTTGAGCACGTGGATCTGCAACACGCCGAAGCGGCGGCTGAAGTCGATCTGCTGTTGCGGGGTGATGCGCTGGTCGCGGAACACCACAACGTGGTGATCGAGGTGCGCGCGGTGGATGCGGGCGAAGTCTTCGTCGTTGACCGGACGGGTCAGGTCGAGGCCGATGATCTCGGCGCCGACGGCACCGCTGAACGGGCGGACTTCGAAGGTTTGCGGCGCGGCAGTCGCGGCGCTTGGGGTAGCAGTAGCTGCGGACATCAATCAATCTCCCACGCACGGCGCGCTCGATGGCGCGCGCGTCGATCAGAAACTCACGCTGGATTGCGTGTTGGTTCGTGTCGTGCGGCGCGCCGATTGGTCGGCAGGTACGCAGGAGGCTGACTTTATAGCTATAAGAAGCGGAATTTAAATACTGTTAACGAATAACGATATGGCGATTGCTTTGGAATGGACTGGATGGTGAGTGACCATTTATGTCACTTCTGGACGGAATGTGTTGTTCCGACAGACGCCTTCGTCGGATCGCCGCCCGGAGCAAGCCCGCTCCCGCACTCGATCGCGTGTCTCTGGAAAAACGCAGTCGAGTGTGGGAGCAACTGTCTTAACCCTGCCACTCGTCACCGCCATTCGGTGCCGTCACGCAGCATGGCATTTAGTCTGATCAGTAGTATCCGCATGCAGGCGATGAGCGCGACTTTCGCGCTCTTGCCTCTTTCTCGTAGCGCCTCATAGCGGGCCTTGAAATCAGCGTGATAACGGATCACGACCCAGCACGACATGTAAAGCGCACGTCTGACGCGGGATCTTCCTCCGTAAATCTGGCGCTTGCCGCTGTGATTGCCACTGTCGTCATTGTAGGGAGCGATTCCCGCCAGAGCCGCGATTTCTCTGCGATCAAGCTCGCCGAGTTCAGGCAGGTAAACCAGCAAGCTGGCGGTCGCCACAGTGCCGATGCCTTTAACTGAAGTGAGCCGGTCGGCTTTTTCAGCATCCAGCTCTCGCATGCTTTGATTAATGGCTTTACCGAACTGTTTGATCTGGAGTTGCAGATAGCGAATATGGTCTTTGATCGCCTCGATAACCGCTGGCAACTGGGCCTGCTGCAGCCGGCGCTTGTTGTCGTCTCGCTGTTGGACGAAATGCTCGCGCAACTGAATGAGTTCACGCAACGCTTCACGGCCGGGCGAAATTGGCTTTTCGCGAGACGCATGCAAAGCCTCGGCAAAATCGGCAAGAACAGCGGCGTCGATCGGATCGGTCTTGGCATTCTTGCCCATTGCTACGGCAAAGGCTCTGGCCCGGCGAGGGTTGATCCTGAGCACATTGAAGCCCGCCTCTTGTAAGGCCGCTACGACCTTTCGCTCGTATCCTCCCGTGGCCTCCAGCAATACTCGGCCAACCGTGTAGTGGCTTAAACGCGATGTCAGCTCAACAAAGCCTTCAAGCGTATTTGTAATCTCGAACCCCACTTTCTGAGGCTGAATCCAAACAACGAGGTTGGATTTGGAGATATCGATACCGACCCAGGAAATCATGGCAAAACCCTCTTACACTCAAAAGTGAGAGTGCTCTGGCTTTGCCCACGCTTGTGATTCGAGTGGCGCTCGTCCAACTGTTCGGGCTTATGGGCCAGAGTAGAAAGGTGAATGGCAGCTTTGCTCCCACTCGTGCTTCAAGCACCGCGGACTCACAGCTTGCCATTCACCCCTCTCACCCCAGAGTCTATTCCCTTACCTAGACACAAGCGGGCTTGCTCGCGAAGAGGCCGGAAAGGCCAATAAAGATCTAGCGTTCGTGCAACGCCTCGGCCCGCGCCCGGATGATCGGCTTGAGCAGATAGCTCAGCACGGTCTTCTTGCCGGTGATGATGTCCACCGACGCCACCATCCCCGGGATGATCAGCAACGGCTTCTCGTCAGTGCCGAGATGGCTGCGCTCGGTGCGCAGCTTGATGACGTAGTAGGTGGTTTTCTTGTCTTCGTCGGTGATGGTGTCGGCGCCGATCTGTTCCAGCTTGGCCTTGAGACCACCGTAGATGGTGTAGTCGTACGCGGTGAATTTCACCGTGGCTTCCTGGCCCGGATGCAGGAACGCGATGTCCTGCGGGCGGATCTTCGCTTCGACCAGCAGCGTGTCGTCCAACGGCACGATTTCCAACAGGTCGCTGCCCGGCTGGATCACGCCGCCGATGGTGTTGACCAGCATCTTGTTGACGATGCCCCGCACCGGCGAAGTAACGAGCGTCCGGCTGACCCGGTCTTCCAGCGCCTTGCCGGTGGCCTGGGCCTTGTTCAGGTCGGTACGCGCCTCGTTAAGCTGAGTCAGGGCTTCGCTGCGGAATTTGCCGCGCGTTTCGTCGATCTTGCGCTGCACTTCCTTGATCGCCGACTCAGCACGCGGGATCGCCAGGGTGGTGGCGTCGAGCTGACCACGGGTTTCCACTTCGGCACGCTTGAGTCGCAGCACTTCCACCGGCGATACCGCGCCCTGGGCCACCAGCGGCTCGGACATGTTGATTTCCTGGCGTTGCAGGCCCAGTTGCTGGCGGTACTGCGCCTGCTTCGAGGTGAACTCGCGCAGCTCTTGCTGGCGCTGAATCAACTGTTCCTGCAGGCCACCGACCTCGTCGTGCAATTGCTGACGACGGCTGATGTACAGCGATTCTTCACTTTTCGCCTGACCCGGCACGGCTTTGAGCACGTCCTCGGGGAAATTCAGCGGCCGGTCATCGACCTCGGCGCTCAGGCGCTCGACCCGCAGCAGCATCGACAGCCGATCAGCTTCGGTTTCACCGACGTTGGAGGCAAAACGCGTGTCATCCAGCCGCACCAGCGGCGCGCCGGCCTCGACGATCTGGCCTTCCTTGACGAACAGCTCGGAGACGATACCGCCCTCGAGGTTCTGGATTTTCTGGATCTTCGACGAGGGAATCGCCTTGCCGTCGCCCTTGGTCACTTCGTCGATGACGGCGAAGTTGGCCCACAGCATCAGGAACACGAAGAAACCGATGATCGCCCAGATCGTCAGCCGCACCACGCGCGGCGCGTCCTCGATCAAGGCCTTGTTGACCTCTGGCAGCGGCTGGCCCTGCAGCGATGCCGAGCCCTTGAAGTAGCGGCGGATCGAATCCTTGAAACCCGACTTAAGCAACACTGATCTGCCCCTTCTTCAACGCTTCCATGACGGCCGCTTTCGGGCCGTCGGCGAGAATCTGCCCACGGTCGACCACCAGCAGGCGATCGACCAGCGACAGCAGCGATGCCCGGTGCGTCACCAGCACCACGGTCTTGTTTTCCACCACCGCCGCGAGGCGTTGCTTGAGGCGTTCTTCGCCGGTGTTGTCCATGGCGCTGGTCGGTTCGTCGAGCAACAGAATCGGCGGATTGAGCAACAGCGCCCGGGCCAGCGCGACGTTCTGGCGCTGACCGCCGGACAGGTTCTGCCCGCGCTCGCCGACTTGCAGTTCATAACCCTGCGGGTGCAGTCGGGCGAATTCGTGTACGCCGGCCAGTTCAGCGGCCTGCAGGACAAGTTCGTCTTCGACGTAACGAGCGCCGGAAACCAGGTTGTCGCGCAGGGTGCCGGCCAGCAGCTGGATGTCCTGCGGCACGTAGCCGATGTTGTAGCGCAGCTCGCTGACGTCGATCTGGCGGATGTCGACGCCGTCCACCAGCAATGCGCCGTCATCCGGCTGATAGAGGCCGACCAGCAGTTTCGCCAGTGAGCTCTTGCCGGAACCGCTGCGGCCGATGATGCCGATCTTCTCGCCGGGACGGATCACCAGGTTGATGTTCTTCAGCGCCGGGTTCTGTTGCTCCGGGTAGGTGAAGCTGAGCTGGCGGCATTCGATCGCGCCTTGCAGCACCTTGCGGCTCAGCGGGCGCTCTTCGAAATTGCGCTCTTGCGGCAGCTCCATCATCTGGTCGACCGAAGTCATGGTCACCCGCGCCTGCTGGTAACGGGTCAGCAGACCGGACAGCGACGCCAGCGGGCTGAGGGCGCGGCCACTGAGCATGTAGCAGGCGATCAGGCCGCCCATGCTCAGGTTGCCGGCGATGATCTGGTACACGCCGAAGACAATCATGATCACCCCGGCCAGTTGCTGGATCAGCAGGGTGATGTTCATCGCCAGACCGGAGAGCATTTTCACCCGCAGCTCGAGACGGCTGAGGGTGCCGATGGTCTGTTCCCACTGGTACTGGCGTTCGCTTTCGGCGTTGTTGACCTTCACCGCGTCGAGGCCGGCGAGGGTTTCGATCAGGCTCGACTGACGCTCGGCGCCGAGGGCCATGGTGCGTTCCATGGTTGCCACCAGCGGTTTCTGCAAGGCATAGCCGATCAGCAGCGCAATCGGGAAGGCCAGCACCGGAATCCACACCAGATGCCCGCCGAGAATCGCGATGACAATGAAGATCAGGATGGTGAACGGCAGGTCGATCAGGCTGGTCAGGGTCAGCGAGGCGAGGAAGTCGCGCAGACTCTGGAACTCATGAATGTTCTGGGCAAAGCTCCCGACCCGCGCCGGGCGGTATTTCATGGCCATGCCGACGATGCGTTCGAACAGCGTGGCGGAGATGATCAGGTCGGTTTTCTTGCCGGCCAGATCCAGGCACAGGCTGCGCAGACTCTTGAGGATCAGGTCGAACAGATAGGCGCCGGTGATGCCCAGCGCGAGCACCCACAGGGTCGCTTCGGCCTGGTTCGGCACCACGCGGTCGTAGACGTTCATCACGAACAGCGGCGCGGCCATGGCGATGATGTTGATCAGGAAACTGGCGGCGATGGCGTCGGCATACAGCCAGCGCGAACGCTTGAGGGTGTCGCGAAACCACGAGCGCGCACGCGGGATCAGCGTGCCGTGGTTGACGTCGAATTTGTGCTGGGGCTGGGCGAAAAACACTTTGCCGGTGTAGTCGTCGGCCAGCAGCTCGCGGCTGACCAGGGATTCACCGCCGTCGCTTTCGCTGAGCAGCACCCGCGCATCATTCTCACCCTGCCAGCCGAGCAGGACGGCACTGCGGCCATCCTTGAGCAGCAACAGCGCCGGCATGGCAATCGCCGGAATCTCTTCCAGCTTGCGTTGCAGCACCCGCCCTTGCAGCCCGGCGCGCGCCGCTGCACGGGGCAGCAGCTCGACACTCAGGCGTTGTTTGGGCAGCGGCAGGCCGGTGGTCAGCATCGCCGCGCTGGCGGGTTTCTGGTGGAGCATGCAAAGAGCGAGCAGACCGTCCAGTAACGGATCGTCATGCAACGCGCGTGGATCATGACTGAGATGAACTCGACTGACTTCTGATTCCACGCTCGACACTCTTTAGCAGTTGAAAAGGGACAACTCAATTCATCCCAGGCAGCTGAACCTTGGGCTTCACGTCGTTCTGCACAACGGATGCCAAGGGTGCGACCACTCCCTGGCTCTTGAGCAATTCGCCCATGGTCGCCTTGATTCGATACTGAGTAAATAACTGAATGTTTTTGATTTCAGCCAGACGCCGCGAAGCGGTGAACAGCTCGTTTTCGCTGTCGAGCAAATCCAGCAGGGTCCGTTCGCCGAGGCTGAACTGGCGCTGGTAAGCAGTGCGCACCGAGGTGCTGTGATCAACGTACTGCTGAGCGATCGGCACCTGGGCGTTGGCGTTGTTCAGGGCGTTCCAGGCCAGGCCCAGCTCTTCATTCAATTGGCGCAAGGCGTTGTTGCGGATATCCAGCGCCTGGTTCGACAGGTAGGACTTGGATTCCAGATCCGCCTTGTTGCTGCCGCCCGAATACAGGTTGAAGCGCATGCGCAACATGGCCTGCCATTCGTTGTTGTGACCGTTCTGGCCGTCGAGGTCGTTGTCGGCAGTGCGGCCCAGCTCGGCGTCGAAGCGCGGGTAGAAGGTCGACTTGGCAGTCTCGTATTGCTTTTCAGCCGCGGCGATATCGGACTCGGCCGAACGCAGGATCGGGCTGTTTTCCAGCATCTGCTGGCGCGCTTCATTCAGGTTGGCCGGCATCATCGCCATGAACGGCGCCGGACGCTCCAACTGATCGGGCATCTGGCCGACAGCGCTGAGGAAGTTGGTTTCCGAGTCGGCGAGGTTGGTCTGCTCGGTGATCAGGTTGTTGCGGGCCTGGGCCATACGCGCTTCGGCCTGATCGAGGTCGGCCCCGCTGCCGACGCCGCGCTGGGTGCGCAGCTGGATCTGGTCGTAGATGCGTTGGTGACTTTTGAGGTTTTCTTCGGCCAGACGCACGAATTCGCGACGGGTCAGCACATCCAGATAAACCTGGGCCACGGTCAGCGCGGTGCGCTCGGAAGTGCCGAGCAGGGAATACGCGCGGGAGTTGACGGTGGCTTGTTGACGCCCGACTTCGCTGGACGTCGCAAAACCGTCAAAAACCATTTGCGACAGACGTAAACTTGACTCGCTGCGGTTCAGGGTTTCCCAGTGATTGCCGCCACCATTGGCACGGGTGGTCACGCTGTCGGTGCCTTCACGACCATAACCGCCCAGCAGATCGACCTTGGGCAGGTATCCACCTTTTGCAGCCTTTAATTGATAATCCGCGGCCAGCCGACTGTTGACCCCTGCCTGGATTTCCGGATGGACATCCAGCGCCTGCTGCATGGCTTCTGGTAAGGATTGTGCTTGTACGAAAGAGGCGGCGAGAGCGAAGGGTAGAGCCTTGAACAGGTGCGAACGCATGGTAAAGATTTCCCAGAACTTCTTGTCTTGAATCACAGCAAATTGGTGAGCTGCGTCGGAAGATGGCAACCGGAATGACCGTATGTCGGAAAGTTTAAAACCGGAACTGGATCACACGCTGAAGGGCAGGTCGCCGCATAAATATCAATGTGACATTACTGGGACGATTGTTTAGGATGGCACCCAGAAGGTCAATAGTTTGGCATAAAGTTAATAGCGAAAGAATCTAGCCAAAATATTGACGAACAGCAGCGTCAACTTTGCTTTATCTTTTTTTAAAAGTACGTCCAGACTGAATCGGCGCAGACAGCCATCAGGTCTATGGAAGTCAACTGAACGTGACACCCGGAGAGTCTTCAATGAGCAGTGTTGTTGCCATCGTCAAAAGCATTGTCGGTCAGGTTTTCGTGGTGTCCCCAGAGGGCGTCCGTCGCGTACTCGTTGAAGGCGACCGGCTGTTTGCCGGCGATCAGGTCGACACCGGCGTTTCCGGCGCCGTGTCCCTGGAACTGGCCGATGGCCGCACGATCGATCTGGGCCGTGACACTCAGTGGAGCGCCGATACCCCGGACTCCAGCACCGACCTGGCCGAAGCCACCGCGCAAGCCGCGCCGTCGGTAGAAGAACTGCAACAAGCCATCGCCGCGGGCGTCGACCCGACCACCGCCCTTGATGCCACCGCTGCCGGCCCGAGCGCCGCAGGGACTGGCGGTGCCGCCGGCGGTGGTCACAGCTTCGTGATGCTCGATGCGACCGCCGGCCGCGTCGACCCAACCATCGGTTTCCCCACTGCGGGCATCAACGCTGCCGGCCAGGCCGCGCAGAACATCACCGGCGGCCAGACCACCGACACCAACGCCAATGCCCTGCGCGAATCGACCCTGAGCCTCAGCGCCACGCCGAGCATCACCGAAGCCGGCGGCGTGCTGGTGTACACCGCAACGCTGACCCAGGCGCCGCTGACCGACCTGACCATCACCCTGTCCAACGGTGCGGTGATCGTGATTCCGGCCGGTTCCACCACCGGCACCGTCAACGTGCCCCTGGCGCCGAACGACACTGTTTATAACGACCCGACCCAGATCGACGTGACCGTCACCGGCACCACCGGCGGCAACGGCATCACCGTGACCCCGCCGACCACTCCGGCCACGACTCAGGTCACCGATACCATCGACACCACCACCGTCACCCTGACGGCCGGCCCAAGCGTGACCGAAGGCGGTCAGATCACCTACACCGCCACGCTGACCAACCCGGCGCAGACGCCGGTGACCGTCACGTTGTCCAACGGCTCGACCATCACTATCGGCGCCGGCCAGACCACCGGCATCGTCAACGTGCCGACCGCACCGAATGACGTCTATAACAACGGCAGCACCGTCACCACCACCATCACCGGTGCCACGGGCGGCAACTTCGAAAACCTGGTGCCGAACCCGACACCGGCGGTCACCAACATCGTCGATTCGGTCGACACCACCAGTCTGACCCTGACCGCCACCGGCACCGTGGTCGAAGGTGGCCAGATCACCTACACCGCAACCCTGACCAACCCGGCGCAGACGCCGGTGACCGTCACCCTGTCGAACGGTTCGACCATCACTATCGGCGCCGGCCAGACCACCGGCAGCGTCAACGTGCCGACCGCACCGAATGACGTCTACAACAACGGCGGCACCGTCAGCACCACGATTACCGGCGCTACCGGCGGCAATTTCGAGAATCTGGTGCCGAACACGACGCCAGCGACTACTACCGTCACCGACTCCATCGACACCACCAACCTGGCGCTGAGCGCCACCGGTTCCGTGGCGGAAGGCGGCTCGATCGTCTACACCGCAACCCTGACCAATCCGGCCGGCACCCCGGTGACCGTGACGTTGAGCAACGGCTCTGTCATCACCATCGAGGCCGGTAAAACCACCGGCACCGTGACCGTTCCGGCGCCGGCCGATGACGTCTACAAAGACGCGGGCAAGGTCGAAGTCACCATCAAGGACGCCACCGGCGGCAACTTCGAGAATCTGGTGCCAAGCACTGTTCCCGCTGTCACCGAAGTGACTGACACCATCGACACGTCGACGGTCAAACTGACGGCTGATACTTCGGTTGCAGAAGGCGGCACCGTTACTTATACCGCAACGGTTGGCGCACCAGTCACCGGTTCGCCGGTGACTGTCACTTTGGCCAACGGCCAGACCATCACCATCGAAGTCGGTAAAACCACCGGCACCGTGACCACCACCGCGCCGAACGACGCATTGGCTGGCAATGCACCGCTGACCAACTCGATCACCGGCGTTTCCGGCGGCAATTACGAAAATCTGGTGGCCGACAAGACTCCGGTTTCGACTACGGTTACCGACGTTGCCGACACCACCAACCTGACCCTGAGCGCCACCGGCACTGTCGCCGAGGGTGGTTCGATTGTTTACACCGCGACCCTGACCAATCCGGCTGGCACCCCGGTGACCGTGACGTTGAGCAACGGCTCCGTCATCACCATCGAAGCGGGCAAAACCACCGGCACCGTGACCGTTCCGGCGCCTGCCGATGACGTCTATAAAGACGCCGGCAAGGTCGAAGTCACCATCAAGGACGCCAGCGGCGGCAACTTCGAGAACCTGGTGCCAAGCACCGTTCCGGCTGTCACCGACGTGACCGATACCGTCGACACCACCACCGTCAAACTGACCGCGACCGAATCGGCGGCCGAGGGCGGTACCGTTACTTACACCGCGACAGTTGGAGCGCCCGTAACTGGCTCGCCGGTCACCGTAACCCTGGCCAACGGCCAAAGCATCACGATTGAAGTGGGCAAGACCACCGGCACCGTGACCACCACAGCACCGAACGACGCATTGGCCGGCAACGCACCGCTGACCAACGCGATCACCGGCGTGAGCGGCGGCAACTACGAGAATCTGGTCGCCGACAAGACTCCGGTTTCGACCACCGTCACTGACACCGTCGACACCACCAACCTGACCCTGAGCGCCACCGATTCCGTGGCCGAGGGCGGCTCGATCATCTACACCGCAAGCCTGACAAATCCGGCCGGCACGCCGGTGACCGTGACCTTGAGCAACGGCGCGGTCATCACCATCGAAGCCGGCAAGACCACCGGCACCGTGACCGTTCCAGCCCCGGCCGATGACGTCTACAAGGATGCCGGCAAAGTCGAAGCGACCATCACCGGCGCAACCGGTGGCAACTTCGAAAACCTGGTGCCAAGCACTGTGCCGGCCGTGACCCAGGTCACCGATACCATCGACACCTCGACCGTCAAACTGACCGCGACCGAGTCGGCGGCGGAAGGCGGTACCGTTACTTACACCGCGACGGTGGGCGCCCCGGTAACCGGCTCGCCTGTGGTTGTGACCCTGGCCAACGGTCAGGCGATCACCATCGAAGTCGGCAAAACCACCGGCACCGTGACTACCACGGCGCCGAACGACGTACTGGCCGGCCATGCACCGCTGACCAACTCGATCACCAACGTCAGCGGCGGTAACTACGAAAACCTCGTGGCCGACAAAACGCCGGTCAGCACCACCATCACCGACACCGTCGACACCACCACCGTATCGCTGACCGCCACCGGCAACGTCAACGAGGGCGGGCAGATCGTCTACACCGCGACCCTGACCAATCCGGCCGGCACCCCGGTGACCGTGACGTTGAGCAACGGCTCCGTCATCACCATCGAAGCCGGTAAAACCACCGGCACCGTGACCGTTCCGGCGCCTGCCGATGACGTCTATAAAGACGCCGGCAAAGTCGAAGTGACCATCAAGGACACTTCCGGCGGCAATTTCGAAAACCTGGTGGCCAACCCGACGCCAGCGGTGACCAACGTCGCCGACACCATCAACACCACGCACCTGACCCTCAGCGCCGAAAGCTATGTGCTCGAAGGCACGTCGATCACTTACACCGCAACGCTGACCAACGCCGCGCAGACGCCGGTGACCGTCAACCTGAGCAACGGCCAGACCATCGTTATCGAGGCCGGCAAGACCAGCGGTTCGGTGACCATCCCGGCACCGAGCGATGACGTCTACAAGGATGTCAGCAAGCTCACCGTGACCATGACCGATGCCAGCGGCGGCAACTTCGAGAAGCTCGACGTCAGCAAGACGCCAGTCAGCACCACGGTCAACGACACCATCGACAAGACCACGCTGACCCTGAGCGCCAGCGACACCGTCAGCGAAGGTGGCCAGATCACCTACACCGCGACCCTGAGCAACCCGGCCGGCACTGCCATGACCGTGACCCTGGCCAACGGAGCGGTCATCAACATCGCCGCCGGTGCCACCAGCGGTTCGGTGAATTTCCCTGCGCCGGCCAACACGCCTTACATCGATGGCGGCAAGGTACAGACCGCGATTGCCAGCCACAGCGGCGGCAACTTCGAACAGATCGATGCCAACCGTTCGGCTGTGGTGACCAAGGTCACCGACACCGTCGACACCACCAACATCAGCCTGAGCGCCACCGGTTCGGTCGCCGAGGGCGGTTCGATCGTCTACACCGCGACCCTGACCAACCCGGCCGGCACGGCCATGACCGTGACCCTGAGCAACGGCGCGGTGATCAACATCGCCAAAGGCGCGAGCACCGGCACCATCACCGTCGCCGCACCGAGCGACGACGTGTACAAGGACGCCGGCAAAGTCGACGCCAGCATCACCAAGACCACCGGCGGCAACTTTGAAAACCTGGTGGTCGACAAGACCCCGGCGGTGACCGACGTCACCGACACCATCGATACCAGTACCGTTTCCCTGAGCGCCACGGCCAGCACCGTTGAAGGCGGCGTGGTGGTTTACACCGCCTCCGTCACCGCACCGGTGACCGGCTCGCCGGTGGTCGTGACCCTGTCCAACGGCCAGACCATCACCATCCCGGTCGGCGCCAGCAGCGCCAGCGTCAACTACACCGCACCGAACGATGCACTGGCCGGCGGCAACACGCTGAGCGTGAAGATCGACGGCACCAGCGGCGGCAATTACGAAAATCTGGTCGCCGACAAGACGCCGGCCGTGACGTCAGTCACCGACACCGTCGACACCACCAACCTGACCTTGAGCGCTACAGGTTCCGTGGCCGAAGGCGGTTCGATCGTTTACACCGCCACGCTGACCAATCCGGCTGGCACGCCAGTGACCGTGACCCTGAGCAACGGCTCGGTGATCACCATCGAAGCGGGTAAAACCACTGGCACCGTGACCGTTCCGGCTCCGGCCGATGACGTTTACAAAGACGCCGGCAAAGTCGAAGTGACCATCAAGGACGCAACTGGCGGCAACTTCGAGAACCTGGTGCCAAGCACCGTTCCGGCCGTGACCGAAGTCACCGACACCATCGACACCTCGACCGTCAAACTGACCGCGACCGAGTCGGCTGCTGAAGGCGGCACCGTCACTTACACCGCCACCGTTGGCGCCCCGGTAACCGGTTCGCCTGTGACCGTGACCCTGGCCAACGGTCAGTCGATCACCATCGAAGTCGGCAAGACCACCGGTACCGTCACCACCACCGCGCCGAACGACGCGCTGAACGGTCACACCCCGCTGACCAACTCGATTACTGGCGTGTCTGGCGGCAACTACGAAAACCTCGTGGCCGACAAAACCCCGGTCAGCACCACCGTGACCGACACCGTCGACACCACCACCCTGACCCTGAGCGCCACGCCGGAAGTCAACGAAGGTGGCCAGATTACCTACACCGCGACCCTGACCAACGCCGCCGGCACTCCGGTGACCGTGACGTTGAGCAACGGCGCCGTGATCACCATCGAGGCCGGCAAAACCTCCGGCACCGTGACCGTCGATGCACCGAAGGACGACGTCTACAAGGACGCCGGCAAAGTCGAGACGACCATTTCGACCACCACCGGTGGCAACTTCGAAAACCTGGTCACCAGCACCGCCCCGGCGGTCACCACCGTCAATGACACCATCGACACGTCCACCGTGTCGCTGACCGCCACCGCCAACGTCGCCGAAGGCGAAACCGTGGTCTACACCGCGACCGTGACGGCGCCAGTGACCGGCTCGCCGGTCGTCGTGACCCTGTCCAACGGCCAGACCATCACCATCGCCGTCGGCGAGACCACCGGCACCGTGAACTTCGTCGCGCCGAACAGCCCGCTGGCGGGCGGCAGCTCGCTGAGCGTGACCATCGACAAGGCCACCGGTGGCAATTACGAAAACCTGGCGGTCGACAGCAAACCGGCAAATACCTCGGTTTCGGACACTGTCGACACGACCAACCTGAACCTGACGGCCACCGATTCGGTGGCCGAGGGCGGTTCAATCACTTACACCGCGACCCTGACCAACCCGGCAGGTACGCCGGTGACCGTGACCCTGTCGAACGGCGCTGTCATTACCATCGAGGCCGGTAAAACCACCGGCACCGTGACCGTCGACGCGCCGAAAGACGACGTCTACAAAGACGCCGGCAAAGTCGAGGCGACCATTTCAACCGCTACTGGCGGTGGTTTCGAGAACCTGGTGCCGAGCACCGTTCCGGCCGTGACCAACGTCACCGACACCATCGACACCACCACGGTGAAACTGACCGCGACCGAGTCGGCAGCTGAAGGCGGCACCGTTACCTATACCGCCACCGTTGGTGCCCCGGTAACCGGCTCGCCTGTGACCGTGACCCTGGCCAATGGTCAGTCGATCACCATCGAAGTCGGCAAAACCACCGGCACCGTCACCACCACCGCGCCGAACGATGCGCTCAACGGCCATGCGCCGCTGACCAACGCGATCACTGGGGTGACTGGCGGTAACTACGAAAACCTCGTGGCCGACAAGACCCCGGTTTCGACCACCGTCACGGATACCGTCGACACCACCAACCTGACCCTGAGCGCAACGGGCTCGGTGGCCGAGGGTGGTTCGATCGTTTACACCGCGACCCTGACCAACCCGGCCGGCACTCCGGTGACCGTGACCCTGTCGAACGGCGCTGTCATCACCATCGAGGCCGGCAAAACCTCCGGCACCGTGACCGTCGATGCGCCGAAGGACGACGTCTACAAAGACGCCGGCAAAGTTGAGGCAACCATTTCGACCGCCACCGGTGGCAACTTCGAGAACCTGGTGCCGAGCACCGTTCCGGCCGTGACCGAAGTCACCGACACCATCGATACCACTACGGTGAAACTGACCGCGACTGAATCGGCAGCTGAAGGTGGCACCGTCACTTACACCGCGACCGTGGGCGCACCTGTGACCGGTTCGCCAGTCACCGTGACGCTGTCCAACGGTCAGTCGATCACCATCGAGGTGGGCAAGACCACCGGCACCGTGACCACCACTGCGCCAAACGATGCGCTCAACGGCCACACGCCGCTGACCAATGCGATCACTGGCGTGAGCGGCGGCAATTACGAAAATCTGATCGCCGACAAAACCCCGGTCAGCACTACCGTGACCGACACCGTCGACACCACCAATCTGTCGCTGACCGCGACCGACAGCGTGGCCGAAGGTGGCTCGATCGTTTACACCGCGACCCTGACCAACCCGGCCGGCACCCCGCTGACCGTGACCCTGTCGAACGGCGCTGTCATCACCATCGAGGCCGGTAAAACCACCGGCACCGTGATCGTTCCTGCGCCTGCCGATGACGTCTACAAAGACGCCGGCAAAGTCGAAGTCACGATCAAGGACGCAACCGGTGGCAACTTCGAGAACCTGGTTCCGAGCACCGTTCCAGCCGTAACGGAAGTCACCGACACCATCGACACGACGACCGTGAAGCTGACCGCTTCCGAAACGGCCGCTGAAGGTGGCACCGTTACTTACACCGCCACCGTTGGCGCACCGGTGACCGGTTCGCCTGTGACCGTAACCCTGGCCAATGGTCAGTCGATCACCATCGAGGTGGGCAAAACCACTGGCACTGTCACCACCACCGCACCGAACGATGCGCTCAACGGCCACACGCCGCTGACCAACGCGATCACCGGCGTAACCGGCGGCAACTACGAAAACCTCGTAGCCGACAAAACCCCGGTTTCGACCACCGTCACTGACACCGTCGACACCACCAACCTGACCCTGAGCGCCACCAATTCGGTTGCCGAGGGCGGTTCGATCACTTACACCGCCACACTGACCAACGCTGCGGGCACTCCGGTGACCGTGACCTTGAGCAACGGCGCTGTCATCACCATCGAAGCCGGCAAAACCACCGGCACCGTGACCGTCGACGCACCGAAAGACGACGTCTACAAAGACGCCGGCAAAGTCGAGGCGACCATTTCGACCGCCACCGGTGGCAACTTCGAGAACCTTGTTCCGAGCACTGTTCCGGCCGTGACCCAGGTCACCGACACCATCGACACCACCACGGTCAAACTGACTGCGACCGAGTCGGCGGCTGAGGGCGGCACCGTTACTTACACCGCGACTGTTGGCGCACCTGTCACCGGTTCGCCTGTGACCGTGACCCTGGCCAACGGTCAGTCGATCACCATCGAGGTCGGCAAAACCACCGGCACCGTCACCACCACCGCGCCGAACGATGCGTTGAACGGTCACACACCGCTGACCAACGCGATCACTGGCGTGACTGGCGGGAACTACGAAAACCTCGTGGCCGACAAAACGCCGGTCTCGACCACCGTCACCGACACGGTCGACACCACCAACCTGACCCTCAGCGCCACCAATTCGGTTGCCGAGGGCGGTTCGATCATCTACACCGCGACCCTGACCAACGCCGCTGGCTCGCCAGTGACGGTGACCTTGTCGAACGGCGCGGTGATCACCATCGAAGCCGGCAAAACCACTGGCACCGTGACCGTCGACGCGCCGAAGGACGACGTCTACAAAGACGCCGGCAAAGTCGAGGCGACCATTTCGACCGCCACCGGTGGCAACTTCGAAAACCTGGTGCCGAGCACTGTTCCGGCCGTGACCCAGGTCACCGACACCATCGACACCACCACGGTGAAACTCACCGCCACCGAGTCGGCGGCTGAAGGCGGCACTGTCACTTACACCGCCACCGTGGGCGCTCCTGTGACTGGCTCGCCAGTGACCGTGAACCTGTCGAACGGCCAGAGCATTACCATCGAAGTCGGCAAAACCACCGGCACCGTGACGACCACGGCGCCTAAC
This sequence comes from Pseudomonas sp. GW456-12-1-14-TSB6, assembly GCF_059424205.1. NCBI lineage: Bacteria > Pseudomonadati > Pseudomonadota > Gammaproteobacteria > Pseudomonadales > Pseudomonadaceae > Pseudomonas > Pseudomonas sp. GW456-12-1-14-TSB6. The sequence continues at coordinate 24,830 of NZ_JBWKZE010000004.1, read as the reverse complement.
GATGCACTCAACGGCCACACGCCGCTGACCAACGCCATCACCAACGTGACGGGCGGCAACTACGAAAATCTGGTGGCCGACAAGACGCCGGTCAGCACTACCGTCACCGACACCGTCGACACCACCAACCTGTCGCTCAGCGCGACCGGCACCGTGGCCGAAGGTGGTTCAATCACCTACACCGCGACCCTGACCAACGCTGCGGGCACCCCGGTGACCGTGACCTTGAGCAATGGCGCCGTGATCACCATCGAGGCCGGTAAAACCACGGGCACCGTGACCGTCGCCGCGCCAGCCGATGACGTCTACAAAGACGCCGGCAACGTGCAAGCCACGATCACCAACGCCACGGGCGGCAACTTCGAAAACCTGGTCACCAGCACCACACCAGCGGTGACCAGCGTTACCGACACCATCGACACCACCACCGTGAAGCTGACCGCAACCGCAACAGCGGCCGAGGGCGGCACCGTCATCTACACCGCTACCGTAGGTGCGCCAGTGACTGGCTCGCCTGTGACCGTGAACCTGTCGAACGGCCAGAGCATTACCATCGAAGTCGGCAAGACCACCGGCACCGTGACCACCACCGCGCCGAACGACGTGCTGACCGGTCATGCACCGCTGACCAACGCCATCACCGGCGTGAGCGGCGGCAACTACGAAAATCTGGTGGCTGATAAGACCCCGGTTTCGACTACCGTCACCGACACCGTCGACACCACCAACCTGTCGCTCAGCGCGACTGGCACCGTGGCCGAAGGTGGTTCGATCACCTACACCGCGACACTGACCAACGCTGCTGGCTCGCCAGTGACCGTGACCTTGTCGAACGGCGCCGTGATCACCATCGAAGCGGGTAAAACCACCGGCACCGTGACCGTTCCAGCGCCAGCCGATGACGTCTACAAGGACGCCGGCAACGTACAGGCAACGATCACCAACGCCAGCGGTGGCAACTTCGAGAACCTGGTCACCAGCACCACGCCAGCCGTGACCAGCGTCACCGATACCATCGACACCACTACCGTGAAGCTGACCGCAACTGCGACGGCGGCCGAGGGTGGCAACGTTGTCTACACCGCCACTGTTGGCGCTCCGGTGACTGGCTCGCCAGTGACGGTAACCCTGTCGAATGGTCAATCGATCACCATCGAAGTCGGCAAGACCAGCGGCACCGTGACCACCACCGCGCCTAACGACGTGTTGAATGGTCATGCACCACTGACCAACGCGATCACCGGCGTGAGCGGCGGTAACTACGAGAATCTGGTGGCCGACAAGACCCCGGTCAGCACCACCGTGACCGACACCGTCGACACTACCAACCTGTCCCTGAGCGCCACCAATTCGGTCGCCGAAGGCGGTTCGATCGTTTACACCGCGACACTGACCAACGCTGCGGGCACCCCGGTGACCGTGACCTTGAGCAACGGCGCCGTGATCACCATCGAGGCCGGTAAAACCACTGGCACCGTGACCGTTCCTGCCCCGGCGGACGACGTCTACAAAGACGCCGGCAACGTACAGGCCACGATCACCAACGCCACCGGTGGCAACTTCGAGAACCTGGTGACCAGCAACACACCTGCCGTGACCAGCGTCACCGACACCATCGACACCACCACCGTGAAGCTGACCGCAACCGCAACAGCGGCCGAGGGTGGCACCGTCACCTACACCGCGACCGTGGGTGCGCCGGTGACTGGCTCGCCGGTAACCGTGAATCTGGCCAACGGTCAGTCGATCACCATCGAAGTCGGCAAAACCACCGGCACCGTCACCACTACCGCGCCGAACGACGCGTTGACCGGCCACACACCGCTGACCAACTCGATCACCAACGTTTCTGGCGGCAACTACGAAAACCTCGTGGCCGACAAGACGCCGGTCTCGACCACCGTCACCGACACCATCGACACCACCAACCTGACGCTCAGCGCGACCGGCACCGTGGCCGAAGGTGGCTCGATCACTTACACCGCGACTCTGACCAACGCCGCTGGCTCGCCAGTGACCGTGACCCTGAGCAACGGTTCGGTGATCACCATCGAAGCCGGCAAAACCACCGGCACCGTGACCGTTCCTGCGCCAGCCGATGACGTCTACAAAGACGCCGGCAACGTGCAGGCGACGATCAAGTCCGCCACCGGCGGCAACTTCGAGAACCTGGTCACCAGCACCACGCCAGCCGTAACCAGCGTTACCGACACCATCGACACCACCACCGTGAAGCTGACCGCGACCACGACGGCGGCCGAAGGTGGCAACGTGGTCTACACCGCGACCGTCGGCGCACCAGTGACTGGCTCGCCAGTGACCGTGACCCTGGCCAACGGTCAGTCGATCACCATCGAAGTCGGCAAAACCACCGGCAGTGTGACCACCACCGCGCCGAACGACGTGTTGAATGGTCATGCGCCACTGACCAACGCGATCACCGGCGTAAGCGGCGGCAACTACGAGAATCTGGTGGCAGACAAGACCCCGGTCAGCACCACCGTCACCGACACCGTCGACACCACCAACCTGTCCCTCAGCGCGACCAGCACCGTGGCCGAGGGTGGCTCGATCACCTACACCGCAACCCTGACCAACGCCGCTGGCTCGCCAGTGACCGTCACCCTGAGCAACGGTTCGGTGATCACCATCGAAGCCGGCAAAACCACCGGCACCGTGACCGTTCCTGCGCCAGCCGATGACGTCTACAAAGACGCCGGCAACGTACAGGCCACGATCACCAACGCTACCGGCGGCAATTTCGAAAACCTGGTCACCAGCACCACACCAGCAGTGACCAGCGTCACCGACACCATCGACACCACCACCGTCAGCATCACCGGCAGCACCTCGGTGACCGAAGGCCAGACCGCAACCTACACCGTCAGCCTGACCAACCCGGCGCAAACCGAAGTCACCCTGAAAATCGTCTACAGCGGCACCGCCGCCGACGGTTCGGACTTCACCGGCGTGTACACCGTGAAGATTCCGGCCGGTGCCAGCAGCGCGCAGTTCAACGTCGCGACCATCGATGACAAGATCACCGAAGGCACCGAAAACTTCGTGGTCAAGATCGACTCGGCCACCGGTGGCAACTTCGAAAACCTGGCGGTCAGCAGCACCAATGGCAGCGTCAGCACCTCGATCATCGACAACGATGCACCGCCGGTCATCGACCTCGACGCCAACAACTCAAGCGGTGCAACGGGTGCCGACTACAAGGTGACCTTCACCGAGAACACCCCGGGCGCAGGTGTGTCGATTGCCGACACCGACATCAAGATCACCGACCCGGACAGCACCATGCTGACCGGCGCCACCGTCGTGCTGACCAACCGCCAGGACGGCGATGCGCTGAATCTGGGCAACAGCGTCAACGGCATCACCATCAATGCCAACAGCACCAACGGCACCGTCACCCTGACCCTGTCGGGCAACGCGACGCTCGCCGACTACATGCAGGCCATCAAGAACATCAGCTTCACCAACAGCAGTGAAGACCCGAGCACCGTGCCACGGATCATCACCGTGACCGTGACCGATGGCGGCAACTACTCCAACACCGCGACCACCACGGTCAACGTGGTGGCAGTCAACGATGCGCCGGTCGCTGCACCGGTCAATGTCACCGGCACCGAAGACACCCCACTGGTTCTCGGCTGGTCGACCTTCGGCGTCAGCGACGTCGACAGCCCGGCCAGCAGCCTGGGCGTGAAAATCACCCAGCTGCCGGGCGAAGGCAAACTGCAGTATCTGGACGGCTCGACCTGGAAAGACGTCGCCACCAACCAGACCTTCAGCAAGGCTGACATCGACGCCGGCAAGCTGCGCTTCCTGCCGGATGCCAACGAGTCGGGTGTGAACGGTTACGGTGGCACTGGCGTTGGCAACAATCAGGCCGACTACGCGCAGATCAAATTCCAGCCAACCGACGGCCAGTTGCTGGGCAACACTGGCACCATCAAGATCGATATCACGCCGGTGGCGGATGCACCGACCCTGTCGGTGGCCGACAACAGCGTGAAGTCCACCGGGCTGATCAAGGAAGTCTGGACCGGTCTGTCGGGTCTGGGCACCGACGGCAGCGGCGCGAATTCGACCACCCTGAAAAACGTGATCGACGGTGCCGGCAAGCCGAACACCAGCGGCACCGTGAATAACGTGCAGTCCGACGGCAGCGTGACCGCCGGCACTGCGTCGAAAACCTCGGGCCTGATTTATCTGGAAGCCGGCAAGACCTACACCTTCAGCGGCACTGGTGACGACAGCCTGCTGGTGACCATCGGCGGCAAGAACGTGGCCTCGACCACGTGGGGCGCGGGTGGCAACCTCAACGGTTCGTTCACCCCGACCACCAGCGGCTACTACACCCTGGACATCTACCACCACAACCAGAGCGGCCCGGGCAGCTACGACGTCAACCTGTCGGTCAACGGCAGCACGCCGATCGACCTGAGCAGTGCCGGCGTGCCGATCTATACCGGCGTGCAGGATCTGGTGAATGCCGGCGTGACCGTCTCCGATCTGCACGGCAGCAACGGCGAAGGCTATTACGACGGCTACAAACTCAACACCGGCGCCGAAGGCACCACCGTGAAACTGTCGTCGATCAGCACCGCGCTGACCGACACCGACGGCTCGGAAACCCTGAGCATCAAGATCAGCGGCGCACCGGTCGGTTCGGTACTCAGCGACGGCGCAGGCCACAGCTTCACCGTGACCGCCACCAGCGGCGACGCCAACGTCACCGGCTGGAACCTCGGCACCCTGACCGTGACCCCGCCGACCTACTACAACGGCCAGTTCAACCTGACCGTGACCTCGACCTCAACCGAACAGGTCGGCGGCTCGGCCAGCACCACCGCGACCATCCCGGTCACCGTGGTGCCGGCGGTGTATAACGCGGTGGTCGCCACCTCGGCGGACGACACCGTCACCGGCACCGACGGCAACGACATCATCGTCGCCGACATCGGCGGCCTGACCGTGGTGCCGGGCACCAACTACAACATCGCGTTCATGGTCGACAGCTCGGGCAGTATGAGCGCCTCGTCGATCAATGCGGCCAAGGATTCGCTGACGTCGGTGTTCAACACCCTCAAACAGAGCCTGGGCAGCAACTCGGGCACGGTGAACATCTTCCTGGTGGACTTCGATACCCAGGTCAACAAGTCGGTGTCGGTGAACCTCAACGACCCGAACGCACTGACCTTGCTCAAGGCCGTGCTGGACTCGATGTCGTCCGGCGGCGGCACCAACTACGAGGACGTGTTCAAGGCCACGGCGAACTTCTTCCAGAGCGCCGAAGCGGTAGCCAACACCGGGGCGAAGAACCTCACGTACTTCATTACCGACGGCCAGCCGACCTACTACCAGAGCAACGAGCAGACCAACCCGACGCTGTACGGTAACGTGAAGCTCGATGATGTGGTGAAAACCAGCAACTACAAGCTGGGCAACAGCTTTGCGACTTACATCGACAGCACCCACTACCTGAGCATCAACACCTCCGGCGAGGTCGTGTTGCAGACGTACAAGAATGGCTACTGGAACTGGAACAGCCTGGGCACCATTCATGCACAGGGTGACGGCACCTACGAGATCTCGAGCCTGGCCGGCAGCGGCAGCAGCACCTCGTCGTACACCACCGACAACTCCGCCGCCGGCTTCGCGCTGCTGAGCGGTCTGTCGAACGTCGAAGCGATCGGCCTCAACAACGGCGTCAGCCTCAGCGATTTGAAACCGTACGATTCGGACAAGACGCCACAGACCAACATCGATCCGAAGGACCTGGCCAACTCGATCATCGGCCACACCGAAGCGACGATGCCGGGCAACGACACCGTCAGCGGTGGCGACGGCAACGACATCCTGTTCGGCGACCTGGTGAGCTTCAACGGCATTGCCGGCGAGGGTTATCAGGCAATGCAGGCGTTCGTGGCCAAGGAAACCGGGGTCGACGTCAGCAAAGTCACCACCAGCAACGTGCACCAGTACATCACCGAGCACTATCAGGCGTTCGATGTGTCCGGTGCCCACGACGGCAACGACACGCTGCTGGGCGGCGCGGGCAATGACATTCTGTTCGGCTCGGGCGGCAACGACCTGCTCGACGGTGGCAAGGGCAATGACATCCTGCTCGGCGGCACCGGCAACGACACGCTGATCGGCGGTCAGGGCAACGACATCCTGATCGGTGGTTCCGGTGCCGACACCTTCGTCTGGAAGGCAGGCGACACCGGCAACGACGTGATCAAGGACTTCAAGGCCAGCGAAGGCGACCGCATCGACCTGCGTGACCTGTTGCAGGGCGAGACCGGCAGCACCATTGACAACTTCCTGAAGATCACCACGGTCGACGGCGTGTCGTCGCTGCAAGTCAGCTCGGGCGGCAAGTTCAACGCGGGCGATGCCGCAGCCGCCACCCCGGACGTGACGATCAAACTGGAAGGCAACAACTGGTCCACGGTCAACATTCACAACCTGATTGCCGGCAGCGATCCGACCATCAAGGTCGACCACAACAACAGCTGATGCGTGAACAACGGCCGCCCCACTGGGGCGGCCGTCGCGTTTTCGGCGCTTGAACCGGTGACGATTTCGTCGGCGCACCGCATACTCGCGCGCAGTTGGCTATGCTGCTGACAGCATGACGCTGGTCCATTTCCGAGGGATGCTCAATGTTTTACGTGCAACGCGATGCGCAGGGTCAGTTGATTCGCGTGGAAGCTGCGGCCTACGCCGAGGCCACGGAAACGCTGCCGGCCGACCACCACGAAATCCAGGCCTGGTACGCCAACGAAGCCGTGGAGAACAGCCTCAAACAGCTCAAGCAGAGCGACCTGGAAATGATCCGGGTACTCGACGACCTGATTCAGGTGCTGACCCAAAAAGGCGTGATCCGCGTCACCGACCTGCCAGCGGCGGCCCAGGCCAAGTTGATGGACCGGACCCAGGCGCGGGAAGCGCTGGGCGGGTTGAGTCAGTTGATCGATGAGGATGAGGGCGGGTTGATCTAATCCAGGATCTTCGATGAAGTTTGATCGTTCCCACGCTCTGCGTGGGAATGCCGCCCGTGACGCTCCGCGTCACAACGGTGTCTGACGCGACACCGACGGTGTGACTGGAACGCAGAGCGTCCCTTTATGCATTCCCACGCAGAGCGTGGGAACGATCAGTCAGCCCCAGAGTTTCGGCTCACCGAACAGTTGCCCCTGAACCCCATACAACCCCATCTCGCGAATCACCGACAATTCCCCTTCCGTCTCGACCCGCTCGGCAATCAGCGGCAGATCGATGCTGTGCGCCGCACGCTGGATCGCTTCGATGAACAGACGCTTGTCGCTTTCCTGATCGATCGCCCGGATGTAGCTGCCATCGATCTTCAGGTACGCCAGCCCCAGCCGCGCCAGGTTGCCGATCATGCTGAAACGCCCGCCGAAGCGCTGCAGGCTCAGGGAGAAACCGAGTTCACGCAGGCGCCGGGTCAATTGTTCCAGCACCGCTTGCTCCGGCAATTGTTCCTCGCCGATTTCCAGGGTCAGGCGCGCACCGAGGTTGGAATGCGCCCGCAGAATCTCGAACACTTTGTTCAACGCCTGCGGATCGGCGAGGGTCGCCGATGACAGGTTCAGCGCCAGGGACTCTTCATGACCGGCCATCTGTTCCAGCACCTGCTCGAGCATCAACCGGTCCAGCCGTGCGGTCCAGCCGAAGCGCTCCAGCCACGGCAGGAAGCGTCCGGCTGGAATGGTCTGGCCCTGCTCGTCGAGCAAGCGCGACAGCACTTTGTAATGCAGCACCAGTTGCGTGTCCTGCGCCGCCACTACCGGCTGGAAGAACAGCTCGAAACGCCGCTGATTCAACGCCTGATCGAGCAGGCGATGCCAGGCGTGGTGATCGTCGCCGACCTCCGCCACCAGGCTCTGATCGAGGCACGCCCAGTTCTGCTCGCCCTGCCCTTCGGCCTGGGCCAGCGCCTGATCGCCGAGGCTGAGGACCGCTTGCGGCGAATCGCCGTGAGCGAACGGTGCCAGGCCGATAGAAGCCACGGCGGGCACGTCGGTGGCGCCTGTCGCGTGCAGGCTGCTCAGGGCACTGTCGAGGCTCTGCGCCAGTTGCAGCGCTTCTTCACGGGTCAACCCCGGCGCCAGCACGGCGAATTCACCGCCGCGAATCCGGGTGACGAGGTTCTGGGTTTCCGGGTATTTGGCGCACTCGCGGGACAGTTGCTCGCCGACCGCTTTCAACAATTCATCGGTGCGCTGACCGCCGAGGCGCTGGTTGAGACCGGCCAGATCCTTGACCCGCAACAGCAGCAGATAACCGGAACTGGCCTGCTCCGGGTTGCTCACCCGCGCATTCAGCTGCATCTCGAAATAACGCCGGTTGGCCAGCCCCGTGAGGTTGTCCTGATAGGACTCGGTGCGCAGTTTTTCACTGCGCTCGGCCTGCTCCTGGAACAGCGCCTTGAGCTTCTCGACCATCTGGTTCATCGCCAGCACCACGCGGCGCAATTCAGGCGTGCGCGGCAGATCCGGCAGACTCAGGAACTCACGACGGGCGATGGCGTGGGATTGCTTGACCATGTAATCCAACGGCTTCAGTTGCCGGCGCAGCAACAGCGCACCCAGCACCGCACTCACCGCCCCGCAGACCAGCAACCAGCCAAGGCTGCCGAGCGCGCTCTGCCAGAGCTTGGCCAGGGCGAACATCGGGTGGCTGACCACCTCGACCCGCGCCGCCTGCTCCCAGCCACGGCTGACCAGCGCATCGCCACCGGCCGGTTCCAGGCCGATCAGTCTGACGAACCAGTCCGGCACGTTGGTGACCGCCGGAATGCCGTTGCGCTCGACAATGGTCTGGTCGGTCTTCAGATCGACCACGCGGATGCTCGAGTAATAACCGCTGTCGAAGATCGAGCTGACCAGCAACTCGACCATCGCCGGGTCATCGATGTTCGGCGTCAACGACAGCGCCAGCGCCGTGGCCGCATCCTGGGCGTGGGAGCGCAACTGGTTGACGTACTGGGTGCGCGAGCTCTCCAGACTGACCATGAAGCTGCCGGTGAAGGCGACCACCAGGAACAGACAGATAGCGATCAACAGCTGTTTGAACAAAGACATCTGAGCGCGTGCTCCTAGTTAGTCGTCTCGACCGGAAATCCTTCGGCCTGCATTTTCTTCAACACATCCTGCCAGCGTGACAGGCGTTTGGTGTCACCGACCTTCTTGTTGCCCTTGGCGCCCGGCAGGTACAGCCCTTCGGCATTGAAAGAGTAGACCGGCAGCAAATCGGTTCGCTCGGCGGCCGGCTTGATCGGGTCGATCAGGCTGTCGAGCACCAGCGGCATGGCGTCAGGGCTGGAATAGTAAGTCAGGACCATGTGCGCGCGGTTCTGGCGCAGGGCCTTGACGTAGGTGATGCGCAACTTGTCACTGGCCACACCGAGGTGGCGCAGGCTGAAATACTTGGCGATCGCATAGTCTTCGCAGTCGCCGGCGCCTTTCCACAAGGCTTCGATGGGGGTTTCCCAATAGTCGACCTCGTGCCACAGATCGATGTCTTCGACGTAGCGCATCTGTTTGTTGAAAAACAGGTTCACCACTTTGAGCTTTTCCATCTCGCTGACCTGCTTCTGCGTGGCCAGCAGATTCTGCCAGGCATCGATCCGCTGTTGCCCGGCGCCCAATGGCCCGTACAGTGCCGTGGCCTTGCGGCTGATCGCGGAAAAATCCCAATCGGCATGCAGACCGCCCAGCATGATGCCGGCCAGCAGCAGCGCGCAGGCAAGCCAGCGCGCAATCCGTGGGATTGCGAAACGTACCGCCAATGCAAGGCATCCAGGGCAGAGAGGAAAGCGCTTGATGGTGAAGGTTAGCCCAGCAAAAAACAATGGCACCATGAGATCATCGCTGCCGCGCTAAACTTCAGATGTGACAGGGTTCTTCTACACGGTTTGACAACCTGTAGAGCAATCACTAGTGTCCTTTGGATCCAAATCCGCAGTCATAGGGTGTGCAGTTGTGACCCAAAAGCCCAAGCCACTCCACAGCATCAAAGTCGACGGCCCGATTCCCGCGCATCTGGCGCGCTCGGTCATCGAAGAAACCCTGCGCGCCGCCATTCTCGACGGGCGCCTGCCCTGCGGCACCGCCGTGCGCCAGCAGGATCTGGCCGACCTGTTCGGTGTCAGCCGCATGCCGGTGCGCGAAGCCTTGCGCCAGCTCGAGGCCCAGGGCCTGCTGAACGTCACTGCCCACAAGGGCGCCGTGGTGGCGCCGCTGATCCAGGGTGACGCAACGGAAACCTATGAGCTGCGCATTCTGCTGGAGTCCGAAGCACTGCGCCAGTCGATCCCGCTGCTGACCCCGGTCGACCACGAACGCGCGGCCGGTTTCATCGAAGAACTGGAAAACGAACACGACTACACCGAAATCGGTCGGCTCAACCGTCTGTTTCACATGGCGCTTTACGGCAAGGCGCCCAATGGCCGACTGTTGCGGCTGGTGGAAGACGGCTTGAACGAAGAAGAGCGCTTCCTGCGCTTCAACCTCGAGGCCATGGGCCTGGGCAAAATCTCCCAGGACGATCACCGCGCGTTGTTGCAGGCGGTGAAAGAGCGTGACACCGCGCACGCCGTGACACTGCTGGAGCAGCACCTCAACCGCGGTGTCGAGGTCATCACCCGTTACCTCGCCAGCTCCGCCGGCCAAAGCCGCAAAGCGGCGCACTGAATCCTCCCTCCCGGGTGAGCCTCCACTCACCCGGCGAATAACCCGCTTACAAATCCCCCCACCCGTCACGGTCATTTGCCGTGGCACATCGACGCCTGCGCTCTAACCTCCCTTCTGCTTTGAACAGCCCGGAATTTGCACCGCAAGGAAGTCATTTTCGACGATAGCCGCGGCGCCGATTTACGCGCACCCTTGAATCGCCAACCCAATATAGAACGGGGACGCGCCGCCCCGGCAGCAGTCCCCGCACCAGGAACCTACGGAAGGAGCCTTGTCACGGGAACAGGAAGAAACGGCGCTCTTACAGCCCGACTTCATCCCCTCATATCAATTCGATTACTTAATTTGAAAGTTGCTTCGAGTGAGGCATTCACTCTTGTCGTTCAATTTTGGCCATTAAACGCCGAAAGGAGCAACTACGCCCAAATAAAACTTAACTTATAAGTTTTATCAGCCCCACTCATACTTCAAAAACAGCCAACTAAAAATAATTAAAAATAAACTTGTTAAGTTGTTTTGCGATGTATTAGTTTTTCTTCGCCGAGTTTGGATCCGAAATCACCAACCCGGCACAACCTTGCGCTACGGCCAGGTTCGCAGCGGTTTATCCGTCCGCTGCTGTCCCGGGCCCTTCAGACATTGCCTGTTTTCATCGAAACCGAATGAGGCTGTCGTTCGCCTGGAGAAACTTGCTCAACGTTGTTAGCGATTAATTGAGCAATCCTTATTCCCTATTAACCAGAGTCTCGCAACCATGCCAACTAAAGAGCAACTTACACTGAAGAAAGCCGAACTCAGCATTCATCCGATCTTCTCCGAGATCGATTCTTTGGCGACATTGCGCCGGTTCATGGAGTCCCATGTATTTGCTGTCTGGGACTTCATGTCGCTGACCAAACGCCTGCAGCAGGAACTGACTTGCACTCGCCTGCCGTGGTTACCGCCACGAGATCCGCACGCAGCAAGACTGATCAACGAAATCGTGCTCGGGGAAGAATCGGACGATCGGCTGTCACACGGGCATTACAGCCACTTCGAACTGTACCTCGATGCCATGCGCGAAGTCGGTGCGGACACGACAGCCGTGGAACGCTTCGTGACGCTGCAACAGGAAGGCGTGAGTTACGACGTCGCCCTGCAAAGCGTCGAGGTCGATCCGGCCGCTGCGCGGTTCGTCCGCGACACTTTGCACACCGCACTGCATGCACCCGGTCACAGCGTTGCCGCCGCCTTCCTGCACGGTCGCGAGAGCGTGATCCCGACCATGTTCCAGCGCATGCTCGATGCCTGGGGCATCGGCGTCGAGCAGGCGCCGACCTTCCGTTACTACCTGGAGCGACACATCGAAGTCGACTCCGAAGACCACGGCCCCGCCGCAGAACAACTGCTGGATCGACTGGTGGACGGCGATCCGCAGCGCGAAGCGGAGGTCTACGCCAGCGCCATCGCCGCCGTGGAAAGCCGCATCGCTCTGTGGGACGGCCTGCGCCTGAGCATGCGCGAACCGTTGGCGGAGGTGGCCCAATGAACGCCGCCGACTACCAGTCTTTCGCCGACGCCTGGGAAAGCCGCGCGACCATCCGCACCCGGCCACGCCGCGTGCTGGAGGACGACGCGCGGCTGATCTATCCGCTCAGCCGCCAGCCGTTGGTGCTCAGCGAAACCTTCCTGCGCGAATGCCCGCAGCAGCGTGATTTCGCCCTGGTGCAGACGCTGTACAAATTCATCAACGACGTGGTGATTTTCGAAACCGAGATCGTCGACAAGACCGCCCGCAGCATCGCCAAGAACCGCTTCGCCGTGGCCTTCCCGTTCGCCTGTCGCTACGACGCCATGACCGTGGTGGTGGACGAGGATTACCACGCGCTGGTGGCGATGGATTTCATGCAGCAGACCGTGGCCATGACCGGCATCGAGCCGATCGAGCTGCCGAATGAAATCGAACTGAGCCGGGCGATTCCGGCCGCCGTCGAACTGGCCCCGCAACACCTGCGCAGCGCCGTGGAGCTGATCTGCGTGGCCATCGCCGAAAACACTGTGACTGGCGATGTCGCGGCGTTCGCCCGGGACGACACGGTCAAGCCGTCGATCAAGGGCCTGATGGCCGACCACTTGCTCGACGAGGGCCGGCACTCGAGTTTCTGGGCGCGGATGGTGCGCATCTACTGGCACACCGCGAGTGATGCGGATCGCGACTGCATCGCGCAGATCCTGCCGGTGTTCATCGGCCATTACCTGACCAACGACATCCAGAAGGCCTTCGACCTGCGCCTGATCGACGCCCTGCCGGTCAACGATGCCACCCGCCGCGCACTGAAAGACGAGATGGCCGGGCTGGCCTTCCCGATCAATCGCCACCACCCGCTGGTGGGCAACATCGTGCGGTTTTTCCACAACAGTTCGCTGCTCGACACACCGTGCGTGCAGCACGCCCTGCGCGACTACCTGGTTTGACAAGGAGGCTGACATGAGACGTCTCGACATTTTCCTGAGGGGCCGCAGCCAGGCCTTGACCGACCTGGCGCAGGAGCTGGAACAACACGGTCATTCGTTGCTGACGGAGGTTGCTCCGTCGGTGGATCTGGTGATCGATGACGGCAGTCTTGCGCCACAGGATTACGGCACGACAGCGCAGCTGAACTTGCGCCTGGGCATTGGTGCAACGGGCATCGGCGGATTGCCGGTGCTCGATCTGCTATGCCTCTGCAACTCGACGCTGCTGAGCCGCGTGCCCATCGCCGACGAACCGTCCGGCAATGGGCAGGCCCTGCGCCAGCGAACACTGGCGCAAGTGGTGGACGAAGTGGCGCTGCTGGTCAGCCGTTTTTCCCGCGATGCCGAGTATTTCCAGCACGCGACAGCGGCCCGTGCGCCGGACTTCGAGCTGGTGGAAAACCTGCTGTTCCTCGACAGCCTGGCTTACATCCATCGCCTCAATGCCACGGCCCATCCGGCCTTGCTGCAACAGGCGCAAATCCCGGTGATCGAGCGGCTGCAACAGAGTCTGATCGAACACGCGGAGCGCCCGGCGCTGCACCTCGCCGAGCAGTCGATCAGCTATCGCCAGTTGCATGATCACAGCCGTGCAATCCAGCAACGGTTGCTGACAATGCTGGAGACACAGCAGCAACCGTGGGTGGTGGGGATTTGTCTGCCGAAATGCGATGCGCTGTTTGCTTCGATCCTGGCGATTCTCGGCAGCGGTGCGGTGTACCTGCCGCTGGAGCCGAGCCATCCGCTTCAGCGCCAGCAGTACATTCTGGAAAACGCCGGGGCGGTGCTGTTGCTGCACGACGGCGAACACCCACTGAGCGGTTCGCTGCCGGGGCTGGATGTCTGCCGCATCGACCGCACTGACGTCGATCTGTCGCAACCGTTGGTTCGTCACCGGATCGAGCTCGGCGCGCCGTGCATGGCGCTCTACACCTCAGGCACCACCGGGCATCCGAAGGGTGTGCTGCTGAGTCAGGCAAACCTTGCCCACTTCACCGCGTGGTACGCCAGCTATGTGCAGTTGCGGGCCGAGAGCCGGGTGCTGCAGTTCTCGTCGCTGAGTTTTGACTCGTCGCTGATCGACATCTTCCCGACCATGCTCGAAGGCGCGGAACTGGTGGTGCCCGATGACAACCAGCGCCGCGATCCGCTGCAACTGGTGGCGCTGATCCGACGGCGGCAACTGACCCACGCGTTCCTGCCGCCGGCGCTGTTGAGCATCCTGCCGCTGGAGCAACTGCAAAACGTCGGGCAGATCATGACCGGCGGCGACGTCTGCGAGCCGTTCGTGATCGAGCAACTGACGCGCCAGGGCAAGCTGCATAACCTCTACGGTCCGACCGAAGCCACGGTGCTGATCACCGCGCGGCAACTGCAACCGGGGGACAGCAATCGCACCCTCGGCGGGCCGATTGCCAACAGTCAGGTGCTGATCCTCGATGACGATCTGCAACCGGTGCCGGAGCAAACGGTGGGCGAATTGTTCATCGTCGGCCCCGGCGTATGCCTGGGTTACCTGAACAATCCACAGCAGACGGCGGAGCGCTATCTGGACTTGGAGTTGCCGGACGGCCAACGTCTGCGCGCCTACCGCAGCGGCGACATGGCCAAGTGGGGCGAGGATGGCATCGAGCTGTGCGGACGCCGCGACAATCAGGTGAAGATTCGCGGCTTCCGGGTCGAGCCGGAAGAGATCGAACGGTGCCTGCGCGAGAGTCAGCTGTATCGGCAGATCGCCGTGGTGATCGACAGTCAGCGACGGATTCTGGCGTTCCTTGCCCAGCCGCAATCGGATGCCGCGCGCGAGTCGTTGAAAGCTCACGCGCAGCAGTTTTTGCCTGACTACATGCAACCGGTGGCGTGGACGGAACTGCCGAACATGCCGTTCGCCGCCAACGGCAAAGTCGACCGAAAAGCCTTGCTGGAGTTGCCGGTCAGCGTGCAGGACAGCGGCCCGAAATGCCTGCCGGCCAACGCCGAAGAAGCGCTGCTGTTGGAGATCTGGGGCGAGTTGCTGGAGCTGCCGACCAGCGACATTTCCACCGACGAAAGCTTCTTCAATCTCGGCGGTCACTCGATTCTGCTGTCACGCATGCTCCTGCGTCTGCGGGAGGAATTCGGCCGCAGCATTTCGATCAACCGCTTCATCGAACTGCCGACCATCGCCAAGCTCGCCACGCTGGTGCGCGGCACCGACGACAGCGCGGTGCTCAGCGTCCAGGCGATGGCCGACGCCGAGCGAGCGCTGGACATCGAGCCGCTGCCGATCAGCCGCATGGGCGATGTGCACAAGGTGATCGTCACCGGCGCCAACAGTTTTGTCGGCGTGCATATCGTCGAGGCGCTGCTGGGATGGGGCGCCAGCGAGGTGGCGTGCCTGGTGCGCGACGGCGGCGGGCAAACCGCGGCGCAGCGCTTTGCCCAAGCGCTGCGAGAGAACCGGCTGGAGCATCTGGACCTGAGCCGGGTGCGGGTCTATTCGGCGGACATCAGCCGGCCGCAACTGGGCTTGGCCGATGACGATTTCGAGCGGCTGGATCGTGAATTCGGCGCGCTGGTGCACAACGCTGCCAACGTCAATCACGTACTCGACTACGAGTCGCTGGCGGCGGACAACGTCGAGCCGATTTTCGAACTGCTGCGGCTGTGCGAAGGGCGCAGCAAAAAGGTGTTCAATTTCGTCTCGACGCTGTCGGCCTCCAGCACCGTCGACGACGCAGGCCGGGTGCTGGAACTGCCCGCCGCACCGACGCCGCCGATCTACATCCGCAACGGCTACAACCTGTCGAAATGGGTCGGCGAGCGCATCCTCGAACGGGCCCGGGAGCGTGGGGTGCGGGTCAATCTGTATCGGCCCGGCAACATCAGTTTCAACAGCCTCAGCGGCGTGTGCCAGCCGCACAAGAACCGTTTGATGCTGATGCTCAAGGGCTCGATCCAGCTGGGTCAGGTGCCGGCCTTCGCGCTGAATTTCGACCTGATGCCGGTGGACTTTCTTGCCCGTTTCATCGCCTTCCACGCCAGCCGTTATTCGGCCGAACGGGCGGTGTTCAACCTGCACAACCCGGAGCCTCTGAGCTGGGATGCCTACGTCGCGTCGTTCCGCGAAACCGGCAGCGAGTTTTCGCTGGTCAGCGTCGCCGACTGGCAACAACAACTGGACCGGGTCGATGCCGACAATGCGCTGTTCGGCGTGCTCGGTTTTTACCTCAACGGCTTCGAGGAAGACATCGGCGACATCTCCCTGATCGGCCACGCCAACGCCCAGGCCGGCGTGCAGCAGATGGGCGCGCACTACCCGGAAAAATCCCCGGCGCTGCTGCGTCGCGGCTGCGACTACCTGAAAGAAATCAACTTCATCTGACTCATCAACCAAGGAGCAACACCATGAGCAATCTGCAACCCGACACCCTGATCAAGAATCCTCACGGCTGCCACGTCGTGTCTTCAGTGGAAGTGCCGGTGGACGCCAAACAGGTGTGGGCGGTGGTCGGTAAATTCGACGGTTTCGACCGTTTCATTCCGGCGCTGTCGCATATCGAAATGACCGGCGAAGGCGTGTCGTCGCTGCGCAAGAAGTTCTTCAAGGATGGCAACATCGTGGTCGAGCAACTCAACTCCCGGGACGACCAGGCGCTGAGCATGACCTGGACCACCATCTACAACACCCTGGGCGTGGCCAACCTGTGGGCGGCGATGAATGTGGAATCTTTGGGCGCGGGCAAGTCGCGGGCAACTTGGACGATCATTGCCGAACCCGCTTCCGGCGGCCCCGAGGCGCTGCCGGGGTTCAAGGATTTCGTGCAGGGGTTCGCCGATGATGCGATGGGCAATGTACTGAAGCTGTTTGTGTAAGGCATGAAAAAGCCCGCTGCGGATCACTCCGCAGCGGGCTGCTTTTTGACCGCAAACGATCAGATCTTGAAGCTGTCGACCAGCTGTTTCAAACGGTTGGCCTGCTGCGACAACGCATCGCAATCCTTCAACGTTTCATTGAGGTTGGCCACGCTCTGCTGGTTCAGCAGGTTGATCTGGTTGACGTCGACGTTGAGGGTTTCCACCACGGCAGTCTGTTCCTCGGTAGCGGCGGCCACCGACTGGTTCATGCCGTCGATTTCGCCGATGCGCTGGGTCACGCTGACCAGGCGCAGACCGGCCTGGTTCGCCACTTCAACGGTCTCCTCGCTGGACGCCTGACTGGCGTTCATGGTGGTCACCGCTTCGCGGGAGCCGACCTGCAGCGAAGTGATCATCTTGTGGATCTCTTCCGCCGACTCCTGGGTGCGGTGAGCGAGGTTACGCACTTCGTCCGCCACCACCGCAAAACCGCGTCCGGCTTCACCGGCACGGGCCGCTTCGATGGCCGCGTTGAGCGCCAGCAGGTTGGTCTGCTGGGAGATGCCTTTGATCACATCGAGAATGTGGCCGATGTTGTCGGTGCTCGCGTTCAGGGTTTCGATCTGGGTGCACGACAGGCTGATCTTCTGCGACAGCTCGGTCATGGCCTGAATCGTCTGCTCGACCACCTGACGACCGTCATCGGCCTGCTCGCTCGCGCCGCTGGCGTGTTGCGAAGCGTCGGCCGCGTTACGGGCGATTTCCTGGGTGGCGGCACCCAGTTGATTGATCGCGGCGGCCACGCTGTTGGTGCGTGCGCTTTGTTCGTCGGAACCGATGATCGAGGCGTTGGACGATGCCATCACCCGTTGCGACAGGTCGTGTACGTGGCGAGTCGCGGAAGACACTTCGGAAATGGAAGCGTGAATCCGCTCCACGAACTGGTTGAACGAACTGCCCAGCTCGCCGAACTCGTCCTTGCTTTCCACTACCAGACGACGGGTCAGGTCGCCCTCACCCTGAGCGATGTCCTGCATCGCGCGGCCCATGGTGATCAGCGGACGCATCAGCACGGTGATAAGCAGACTCAGGAAGACTGCAATCGCGCCCACCGCGACGAACATCGCGATCACTGCCGAAGTACGGAACTGGCTGAGTGCGGCGTAGGCCTTGTCGCGATCGATCGACAGACCGATGTACCACTCGGCATTCGGCAGACCGGCGACCGGAGTGAACGAAAGGATGCGTTCCTGGCCGTTGAGCACCACGTTCTGGTTGCCCTTCTCAATGCGCACTCCAGCGTTCGGGTAGATGTCCTTGAGGTTCTTCATCACCTGGTCTTTGTCCGGGCTGACGATCACCTGACCGTCACCGCTGACCAGGAACGCGTGGCCCAGACCGCCGAAGTCCACCGAGTTGATGATCTTCACCAGGGTTTCCAGGCTCAGGTCACCGCCCACTACGCCAAGCAGCTCGCCGTTCTTTTTCACTGGCATGGCGATGGTCACCACCAGACCGCCCACGGCGGCCATGTATGGCGGGGTCAGCATGGTCTGGTCAGCGGCCACGGCCTGCTTGTACCAGGGGCGCTGACGCGGGTCGTAACCGTCCGGCATCTTCGCGTCAGGGCGCTGGGTGAACACACCGTTGGCCTGGCCGACGTAGGTGAACTGGAAGTTCGAGGTGAAGGCCGGTTGATCGACCAGGCCGGGGAAGTCTGCATTCTTGCCTTGATGAGCAACGTTCTGCGCGAGGTTTTCCAGTACCAGAATCCGCCCGCTCATCCAGTTCTGCACACTGCTGGCGGTCAAGTCACCGGCCTGCTGGACCGAGGACTGGAGGTTCTGGCGAATGGTGTTTCGCTGCAGATAGTCGTTGTACAAAGTGAACAGCGCGAACGCCAGGACCACGACGCCCGAGGCGGCCAGCAGGATTTTATGGCTGAACTTGAGATTCATTTCATGGGACTTCTTATGCGAAAAGTGGGGATGCGTTCCGGATGCAACATTCCATGTACAGCGCAGGCAGCGTTCTGACGGCTGCTCTACTTTGGTGCACGCATGTCTCACCAGTCTGTCGGCACGCTTCGGAGAAAACTTAGGGCTTTGCAGGAAATGGATGGCATTTCTGCCAGATTCCCGCCGGACGGTGTATTAGAGCGGTCGCCTCTGCTTTTTTGATGAGCGTTTTGCAGCGCCGGTTGCAAATTCTGTAACCCTTGATGACAATGCGACTAATTATCATTTGTGACGTTCGGGCTGTCGCGTTCATGTCCTCACCTGAGTTGGCTGTACAGGCGCTTTACACGAGTCATCACGGCTGGCTCAACGGCTGGTTGCGCGCTCGGCTGGGCAATGCTGCCGATGCGGCGGATCTGGCCCAGGACACCTTCGTTCGACTGTTGCAGCGCACCGAGCGCCTGGAACTCAAGGCACCCCGCGCGTTTCTGCGCACGGTTGCACGGGGCTTGGTGATCGACCATTGGCGCCGTGAGGAAATTGAACGCGCCTATCTGGAAACCATCGCCCATTTACCTGAAGCCGAAACCCCGAGTGCTGAATCCCGCGCCTTGGTGATCGAACTGCTCGAAGGCATTGCCCGCATGCTTGAAGGCTTGAAGCCGAAAGTGCGTCAGGCGTTTCTGCTGGCTCAGTGCGAAGGTTTGACCCACAAGCAGATCGCCGAGCAGATGGGCCTGTCCCTGCGCTCGGTAGAACGCTACGTCGCCGACGCCCTGTTTCACTGCTACGTGCTGCGGTACGAAAACTGATGCCGGTGGATAACCTCTCGCTTGGCCGACGCGCCGAGCCACCGCAGCAAGTCGTCCGACAGGCCATTCACTGGCTCCTGCGCCTGCGTAATAACAACGGCAACCCGCGCCTGAATCGCCAGTGCGAACAATGGCGCGCCGAGCACCATGATCACGAACTGGCCTGGCAACGGGTGCAGTCTCTGCAAGCCGAACTGACCCACAATCTGCGCGCCGTGCCCGGTGCGCAGGTGGCATTCAACACGCTGGAAAACAGTGCGCAGGGGCTGGGGCGACGTCAGGCATTGAAGCTGTTGTCCGGCGCGCTGCTGATGGGCTCGGCGGGATGGCTGGCCAAAGACACGTCCGTCTGGCAACAGTGGAGCGCCGACTACGCCACCGCTACCGGCGAACGCCGTGGCTTCCAGTTGCCGGACGGCACGCGGATCGAACTCAACACCGCCAGCAGCGTGGATCTCGATTACACCGCGCAACAACGGCTGATCAAGCTGACCCGTGGCGAAATCATCGTCACCTGTGGCGGTGCCGATGAAGGTGCGCCGATTGACCGACCGCTGCGGGTGCAGAGTCGTCATGGCAGTTACGAGCCGTTCAAGGCGCGATTCATTCTGCGCCAGGAAGACGACTGCACGCGCCTGAGCGTCACCAGTGGCCGGGTCGCGATTCACTCCGCTGGCAACTCGACGGAGGCCATCGCCGGTCAGAGCTATCTGATCGATCACCATCAAATTCGCCCGGCGCCGCCGTTGGACATGGATGCCGGTGCCTGGGTCGACGGGCTGATCGTGACCCGCAACATGCGGCTGGGCGACTTCCTCGGCGAAGTCGGGCGGTATCGTCAGGGATTTCTGAGCTGTGCGTCGGATATTGCGGATTTGCGTCTGTCCGGCGTGTTCCGTCTTGAGGACACCGACAAGCTGCTGGCGATCCTGCCGCAGACCCTGCCGGTGCAATTGCGCTACCGCACCCGTTGGTGGGTGACGCTGGAGTCTGTGGCCTGAAAGTATTTTGGCGGGTTTTCGCGGCAAGTCCGGCTTAGTCAGTAAGCACTTCAACTCAGCCTTCGCGACTGCCTACGGAAACCTACAATGACTGCGCGCGTTACCTGTAAGAACCCTCTGAATTTCTCTGCCGAATCGGGAGTGTTGCGCCACGCCGTTCGGGCGGCGCTGTTTTCTACTGCACTGGGCGTTGGCGTGCTGCCGAGCCTGAGCATGGCGGCCAATGCCAGCGAGGTCAGCAGCCACCGCTACAACATCGCCCCCGGACCGCTGGGCGATGCGCTCAACCAGTTCGCGCGTGAGGCGGGCATCACGTTGTCGATGACGCCGCAGCAAACCCAGGGCCGGCAGTCACCGGGTGTGCAGGGCGAGTACTCGACCGATCAGGCCTTGAGCCATTTGCTCGACGGCGCGGGCCTGGAAGCGATCAGCCAGGACGGCAGCAGCTATGTGTTGCGCTCGGTCTCAGGAACCGAAGCGCTGGCCCTGCCGACCACCGACATCAAAGGCTTCGCCCTCGGCAACGCGCTGGGCAGCATGGACGGCTACAACGCGACGCACAGCCAGATCGCCACCAAGACCAGTACCGCGCTGCTGGAAACCTCGCAAAGTGTGTCAGTAGTCACCCGTGAGCAAATGGATGACCAAGGCTCGCAAACCGTGTCCCAAGCCATGCGTTACTCCCCCGGCGTACTGACCAACCCTTACGGCGCGACGCACCGTTACGACTATGTGGCGATGCGCGGCTTCAACGACGGTTCGGTGGATAACATCTACCTCGACGGCCTCAAGTCGATGGGCGACAGCGGCACCTACAGCACGATGCAGGTCGATCCGTATTTCCTCGAGCGCGTCGATATTCTGAAGGGCCCGTCGTCGGTGCTCTACGGCCGCAGCTCGCCGGGCGGTCTGGTGGCGCTGACCAGCAAGAAGCCGCTGTACGAGGCCTATCACCAGGTACAAGCCACCGTGGGTACTCAGGGCCAACGTGGTGTCGGTTTTGACTTCAGCGGACCGGTCGATGACGACAAGCGCATCGCCTATCGTCTGATCGGATTGACGGATCAGTCCGACACGCAATTCGACCACAACAAGGAAAAGCGCTTCGCCCTCGCGCCAACCGTCAGCATCGATTTCAGCGAGGACACGTCGCTGACTCTGCAAGCGTATCTGCAGCATGACCCGGACGGCGGCTATCACGGTGGCGTGCCGGCCGACGGCACGATTCATCAGCGCAACGGTAATCGTATCTCGCCGCACTTCTTCGAAGGCGAGCCGGGCATTGACGGTTACTCCCGTGATCAGCAGTCGTTCGGTTACCAGTTCGAACACCGCTTCAACGACGTCTTCACCGCGCGGCAGAACTTCCGCTACCTCGACTCCAAAGTGAACATGGATCAGGTGTACGCCTATGGCTGGACGTCGCCGACCAGCAACGAACTGAATCGCTACTACACCGGCGGTGACGAGCGCCTCCATGCGTTCATCGTCGATAACATGCTCCAGGCTGAATTCTTCACCGGCGCGACCAAGCACACAGTGCTGATGGGGGCGGATTACCAGCGGCGCAAAACCGTGGTCGACTGGAGCAGTGGCGGCCTGGCGCCTATCAATGCGTTCAACCCGGTGTATGGCAATTCCGCTATCACGCCATACGGCGAGACGAGCTATCTGCGGCGCCTGGAGCAGACCGGCGTTTACCTGCAAGACCTGATCGAGATGGACAAGTGGCGCTTCTCGCTGGGCCTGCGTCAGGACTGGGTGGAAACCTCCGACGAAAACCGCATCGCCGAAGCCGGCCGTCCGGTCGGCACCGAGATCAATGATCGACGCACCAAGCTCACCGGCCGTGCCGGCGCGCTGTATCTGTTCGATAACGGCCTCGCGCCGTACGTCAGCTATTCCGAGTCGTTCAACCCGAATTCCTACGCGGACAGTGCTGGCAATCCTCTTGCACCGACCGATGGAACGCAGTGGGAAATGGGCTTGAAGTATCAGCCGCCGGGTACTGACAACCTGTTCACCGCCTCGTTGTTCCGCATCGATCAGGAAAACCTGGCGACCAAACTGCCGCAGGAAAACTTCTATCGCGCTGTAGGCGCTGTCCGCTCTCAGGGGCTGGAACTTGAAGCGCACATGCAGTTGACCGACAACCTGAAAGTCCTCGGCAGCTACACCTTCACCGACATTGAATACTCGAAGTCGATGACCAGCACCTTGAGCACACCGACCAATGTGATCGAGAACAAAGGCAACTCGCCAACCCAGGCACCGCGGCACATGGCGTCCTTGTGGGCCGACTACAAGTTCGACAGCGCGGCGCTTGATGGCCTGCGACTGGGCGGTGGTGTGCGTTATGTCGGCTATAGCTGGGCGGATGCAGAGAACACCATGAAGGTGCCGTCCTACACATTGTTCGACGCATCGATTGGCTATGACCTCGGCAAGGTCGGTCTGAAGGGTATCGACGTACGCCTGAATGCGAACAATCTGACCAACGAATCCTACGTGGCCTCCTGCGCCAGCCTGGACTTCTGCTACATGGGCGAAGAGCGCAACGTCGCCGCCACGGTCAGTTACCAGTTCTAAGCCTTTGTCTTGTGCATGAAAAAGCCAGCCCCTGATTTCAGGGGCTGGCTTTGTCGTATCTGTGGGGGGAAGTTTCCATGCGTTCGTTTCTGGTTTTGTTGCACCGGTATATCGGGTTGGCCACGGCGGTTTTTCTGCTCCTGGCCGGGATCACCGGAAGCATTCTGGCGTTCAACCATGAGCTGGATGAGTGGTTGAATCCGGAGTTTTACGCGGCGTCGGCCGAGGGAGAGCGTCTGCCGCCAGGTGAGCTGGTTGATGCGGTGCAATCGGCCCTTCCGAAGTTGCAGGTCTGGTACATGGAGTACCCGAACGAGGCAGGCCACACGGCATTACTGGCGGCGGTACCGCGCAATGATCCGGCGACGGGTGAACCGTTTAAAGAACGCAATCAGGTGTTCTACCTCGACCCTGTCAATGGCGAGCAAAAAGGTCAGCGTTACTGGGGCGAGTGCTGTTTCCAGCGTGAGAACTTCGTTCCGTTCATTCTCGAGTTTCACTACAACCTGACACTGCCCGGTAACTGGGGTTTGCTGCTGATGGGGTTGGTGGCCATAGCCTGGGTGATCGACTGCTTAATCGCCCTCTGGCTGACATTGCCGCGGGGGAAACCGTTCTGGAAGAAGTGGTCGAGCGCCTGGAAGATCAAGGGCGGCCATGCGTATCGACTCAACTTCGATCTGCATCGGGCAGGGGGCTTGTGGCTGTGGTTGTTATTGCTGCCGATAGCCGTCAGCAGCGTGGCGATGAACCTGCCGAGCCAGGTTTTCAAACCGGTGGTGTCGTTGTTTTCTTCGATTGAACCGAGCGTGTATGAGGCCCGAGGGCGAATGCCGGCCGAAGAGCTGGGGATCACCCGATTGAGTTATCAACAGGCGTACGAAAGGGCACAGCAGGAGGGAAAAAGGTTGGGGCTGACAGCAGCGATCGGCGAGTTGTATTACAGCTTTGAATACAACTTTTACGGTGCGGGATTTGGACAGCATGACACCGAGGCCCACGGCAAATCCTGGTTATTCTTCCACGGTACTGACGGACGATTATTGGGGGAGGAGATCGCAGGAGAAGGGACGTTGGGAGAGCGGTTTTATCGGTTGCAGTTGCCGATACATGGGGGGCGGATCATAGGCTTCACCGGACAAGTGATGATCGCAGTATTGGGTGTTCTGATTGCGGGGTTGTCGGGGACTGGCGTCTACATCTGGTGGCGCAAATGGCAGGCTCGTCGGAGCAGCAAGACGCGCAGAGCTGTTTGAAGATCAGACTTTTATGGGCTCTGAAACGACAAAACCCCTGTCTGCATTAGCAGACAGGGGTTTCGGAATTCAATCTTGACGATGACCTACTCTCACATGGGGAAACCCCACACTACCATCGGCGATGCATCGTTTCACTTCTGAGTTC